>DASVZD010000236.1:0-17403 GCA_036391815.1 Rhodocyclaceae bacterium | reverse complement strand
GGCTTTATGGCCCGGGGGACATGGAGCGCAGCAGGGCACCCCGGCGGCCCGAGCACGCCCGCCTGATCCAGCCGCGGCCTTCATCTCTGTACGATGGATGCAACGCCGCGTATTCATTCGAGCACCCCGTCCGTCAGCGCCCGCACCTGGTCGCAATGCGCCGTCATGCGCTCGTCATGCGTAGCGATGAGGAAGGTGGCGCCATGGCGCTCGCCGAGCAATTTCATCAGGTCGACCACCTGCTGCGCCGTGGCGGTATCGAGGTTCGCCGTCGGCTCGTCGGCGATCACCAGCGTCGGCGACTTCACCAGCGCGCGGGCGATGGCGACGCGCTGGCGCTGGCCGCCGGAGAGCTGATCGGGGCGGCGCTCGGCGAGGCCGGTGAGGCCGACTTGTTCGAGGATTTCGTCGACTCGCCCGCGTCGCTCCGCCAGCGGCATTTCGGCCAGCAGCAGCGGGTACTCGACGTTGTCGCGCACGCTCATCACCGGCACCAGGTTGTAGCTCTGGAACACGAAGCCGATCTTGCGCCGCCGGATCAGCGTGCGCGCCGTCTCGTCGAGGCCGCCGACGTCCTCGCCGGCGAGGGCATAGCTGCCGGCGTCGAAGGAGTCGATCAGCCCGCAGACGTTGAGCAGCGTGCTCTTGCCGCTGCCCGACGGGCCGCGCACGGCGACGAAGGCGCCGGCCGGCACCTCGAGGTCGATGCCCTTCAGCGCGGGCACGTCCTCCGGACCGGTCCGGTAGTGCTTGACGATGCCCCGGAGGGCGATGGCGGGCGTGGTCACTCCGGCCTCCTACATTTGACGAAACCGATGCGCATGGCTGCGGCTCACCGCCAGCGGGCCGCCCTCCCCGCGCAGTTCGAGCCACAGGCGCCCCATGGCGTCGCGGCGAACTTCGCGGACCGCCGCGACGCGCACCAGGGTGCCGCGGTGGATGCGCCAGAAGGCGTCGGGATCGAGCTGGCTTTCGAGTTCCCTGAGCGCCGTGCGGATCAGCCAGTGGCGCGCGCCGACGTGGACCTCGGTGTACTTGTCGGCCGCCTCAAAGCGGTCCACCTCGTCGACGTCGATCAGGCGGACCGCGTCGCCCTCGCCGGCGCGCAGCCAGCGCAGCGGACGGGGCGGTTCGGCCCGCAGGCGGGCCAGCAGATCCTGCAGCAGGGCTTCGCCCGGCGGCGGCGCCAGCGGCAGGCGGTCGAGCGCGCGCGCGAGGCGTTCCGCGGTGACGGGCTTGAGCAGGTAGTCGACCGCCGCCTGCTCGAACGCCTGCACCGCGAACTCCTCGTAGGCGGTGACGAAGACGATGCGGCAGGGCGCGCGCAGGCGGGCCGCCACTTCGAGGCCGGTCAGCCCCGGCATGCGGATGTCGAGCAGCGCGCCGTCGGGCCGCAAGGATTCGATGGCCGCCAGCGCCGCGTCGCCGTCGCCGACGCTCGCCACGATCTCGGCGGAGGGCGCGACTTGCGCCAGCAGGCGCGCGAGCCAGTCGCGCAGCGGCGCCTCGTCGTCGGCGATCACGAGGCGCACGGCAGCTCCAGCGGGATGCGGATGCAGGCGCGCACGCCGCCGCCGGCCGGTTCCTCGAGCGCCAGCGTGCCTTCGTCGCCATAGCAGGCGCGCAGGCGCTCGCGCACGTTGGCCAGCCCGACCCCGGCCGCGGCGCCGGACGCAAAGCCCGCGCCGTCATCCTCGACGTCGATCGCCAGGCCGTCCCGGTCCCGGCGGCAGCGGACCGCCAGGGAGCCGCCGCTGCTGCGGGGCTCGAGGCCGTGGCGTATCGCGTTCTCGACCAGGGGCTGCACCAGCAGCGGCGGCATGCGGGCGCCGAGCAGCGCCGCGTCCGCCTCGACGCGCCAGCGCAGGCGCTCGCCCATGCGCACCGCCATGATGCCCAGGTAGGCGCGCAGCAGGTCGAGTTCGTCGGCCAGCGAGACGCGCTCCTGGCGCGTGCGCGCCAGCGAGGTGCGCAGCAGCGCCGTGAGGTCCACCAGCATGCGGCGCGCGGTGTCCGGCTGCGTATCGACGAGGCCGACGATGTTGGATAGCGTGTTGAACAGGAAGTGCGGCTCGATCTGGGCCTGCAGGCGGGCGAGTTCCGCGTGCGTCGCGGCGGCGTCCTGCTCGGCGCGGCGCAGTCGCTCGGCGGCGGCCTCGTGCTGCGCTTCGCGCAGCGATGCGGCGTCGTGGAAGTGCCAGGTGCCGAGCACGCCGAACAGGACGGCCGCGAGGGCGCACACCACGATTGCGCGCAGATGCGTGGCGAGGATTTCGGGCAGCGAGAATCCCGTCAGCCAGGCGGCGAGCACGAAGCCGACGGCGAAGCCGAGCGGGATGCCGATGGCGCCGCTCGCCACGCCGGGCTTGGGGTGGCCCGCCACCGCCTTCGACGCCATCACCGCGGCGTAGATGCCGAAGCCGATGCACTGGGAGAAGACCAGCGAGATGTTGAATCCGAATTCCGTCAGGGCGCTGACGAAAAGACCGACCGCCGTGTTGTAGGCGGCCATGAGGGCGAGATCGCGAACGAGCGTCGCGCGCCTGTCCTGCCCGAATTGCGCCAGGTCCCTGGCGAAGGCGATGCTCACGGAACGGCTCCCCAAGTGCAACGCTCCGCATTCTATGCGGCCGGACGGCATTCTTCCGGCATTGCGACGGGCGGCACGCGGGCGGCGCCAGGCGCTGCCCGGCGGCGCGAACTACGCCGTGGCCGGCGGCCAGGGAATCACGTAGAACAGGACGGCGAAGAAATGCAGCGCACTGCCGAGCAGCACGAAGCCGTGCCAGATCGCATGGCTGTACGGCAGGCGGCGCCAGGCGTAGAAGGCGATGCCGCCGGTGTAGGCGAGCCCGCCGGCCGCCAGCAGCGCCAGGCCGCCGGGCGCCACGTGGTCGAGCAGCGGCCGCAGCGCCACCACCACCGCCCAGCCCATCGCCACGTAGAAGGCGACGACGATGCGATGCCGGCGTCCGCGCAGCGCCAGGCGCAGCACGATGCCGCCGATGGCCAGCGCCCAGATCACCGAGAGCAGCGACCAGCCCCAGGGGCCGCGCAGGTTGACCAGCATGAAGGGCGTGTAGGTGCCGGCGATGAGCAGGAAGATCGCCGAGTGGTCGAGCGCGCGCAGCACGCGCTTGGCGCGCTCGATGGGGATGCCGTGGTAGAGCGTCGAGGTTGTGTAGCAAAGCACCAGCGCGCCGCCGAAGATCGCGCAGGAGGTGACGTGGAAGACGTTGCCGTGCAGCGCCGCGAACGCCGTCATGACGGCGAGGGCGACGATGGCAAACACCACGCCGACGCCGTGCGTGACGGCATTGGCGATCTCTTCGCCGATCGAATAGCGGGGCAGGACGGGCTGGGATGTCATGGCGTGCGGGTGGTATGGCCGGACCGCCCATGGTACTCGCGATCGGGCCGGCCGCCGTCAACTAGAATCCGGCATCGCCATCCTCGACCCTTTTATGCGCAAGCCCGTTGCCGACCCCTGCCCCTGCGGCCGCTCACGCCCCTACGCCGGATGCTGCGGGCCGCTGCACGCCGGCGCCCCGGCCGCCGACGCCGAGGCCCTGATGCGCTCGCGCTACAGCGCCTACGTGCTGGGACTGCGCGACTACCTGCTGGCCACCTGGCATCCGGATACGCGGCCGGCCGCGCTCGACCTGGACGAGGAGCCGCGGCCGAAATGGCTCGGGCTGGAGGTCAAGCGCCACGAAACCACGGGGCCCGATTCGGCGATCGTCGAATTCGTCGCCCGTTGCCGCATCGGCGGGCGCGCCCAGCGCCTGCACGAGACGAGCCGCTTCGTGCGCGAGGGCGGCCGCTGGGTCTACGTCGACGGCGAGGTCGGCTAGGCATCCCTGCGGGGGAAGATCGCCACCGCGGCGCTCCCGATCGCCTCCACCAGCACCAGCGCATGGCTGCCGACGCGCCACTCCTGGCCGGCCTGCAGGATGATGTCATCGCTCATGCCGGGAGCCGTGATCCAGGCGCGGCCCGCGGTGCAGCGGACCACCAGTCCGCGGGCGCGGGACAGGCGCAACGGACGGTTCTCGCGCAGCACGCACTCCAGTCCCGGAGCATCCACCGTGAGGCGGGCAGGCGAAAACAGGCGAAAGGTTTCCATGCCGGAACACTAGCGATGGGGAAGGCAGGGCAACAGGCGCAGCAGGATGAAATTGTGCTCGTCACAGTGGACGGAATCTCCAACTGTTATGCTTGATTCTCCCCGCCGCTGTGTCTCGCGGGCAATCGCGGCCCAGCGGAGAATCCCGGGATGATCGAGCACCTGTCCTGTCCGGCATGAGCGAATACCTCTACGACCTGCTTGCCGACGAGTTCGCCGGCCTCATCGGGGAGCGCGTGCTGCTGCCCGGCGATCGGCTGCCCTCGGTACGCCGGATCGCGCTGCAGAAGCGCCTGTCGGTCTCGACGGTCCTGCAGGCGCTGCGCCAGCTCGAGGATCGCGGGCTGGTCGAGGCGCGGCCGCAGGCAGGCTTCTACGTGCGGCGGCGCACCCGCATTCCAGCGGAGCCGGGCGTTTCGCACAAGCTTTCCCGTCCGCGATTCGTCGGCGTCAACCAGTTGCTGATGCAGGTGCTGCACGCGAACGAGGCTGCCGGAGTGCTGCCGCTCGGCGCCGCGTTTCCCGGACCGGGCCTGCTGCCGTCGCAGACGATGCAGCGCATGATCGCGAAGGTGGCACGCGGCCCGCGCGACCTGCTCGGCGGTGGCAGCTGGGTGTCCACCAATGACGAGCGGCTGGTGCGCCAAATCGTCCGCCGCTCGTTCGATTTCGGCGCGTCGCTGTCCTCCGACGAGGTCGTCGTCACCAACTCCTGCACCGAGGCGATGAATCTGTGCCTGCGGGCGGTGGCCAAGCCGGGCGACACCATCGCGCTGGAATCCCCGACTTACTTCGTGTTGCTGCAGATCATCGAGAGCCTGGGACTCAAGGCGCTGGAAATCCCCACCGATCCGCGCACCGGCGTCTCGGTCGAGGCGCTCGAGCTGGCAACCCGCAGCGGCGCGGTCGCGGCCTGCCTGCTGATCCCCAACGCCAACAACCCGCTCGGCTGCATCATGCCCGAGGACAACAAGCGCCGCGTGGCGCGGTTGCTGGCCGAGCGCAACGTGCCGCTGATCGAGGACGACATCTACGGCGATCTCCACTTCGACGGTGCCCGGCCATGGCCCATCAAGGCCTACGACACCGCCGGCAACGTGATGCTGTGCTCGTCGTTTTCGAAGACCATCAGCCCGTCGCTGCGCGTCGGATACGTCGCGGCGGGCCGCCGTCTGCCGCAGATATCGCTGCTGAAGACGCTCGCCAGCGGCCCGACCGGTCCCATCCAGCAGGCGGCGCTGGCCGAGTTCATCGAAGGCGGCGGGTTCGATCGTCATCTGCGCCGCCTGCGGCGCGCCTTCAGTGCACAAGTGGCGCGCATGTCGGAGGCCGTGGCCGAGCACTTCCCGCCCGGATGCCTGCTGTCGCGGCCGCAAGGAGGATTCGTCCTGTGGGTGGAAATGCCGCGCGCCGTCGACGCCCTCGAGCTGCACGGCGCGGCCGTGGCGGAGGGCATCGCCTTCACGCCGGGCCAGCTGTTTTCCCCGTCGGCGCGCTACCGGAACTGCCTGCGGCTCAACTGCGGCAATCCCTGGGACGCGCGCCTCGACGCCGCGGTGCGGCGGCTCGGCGAACTGGTGCGCGCACGCGTCTGACCGCGGACTTCGACGCCTCTGCCGCCAGTGGACAAGCGGGTGGCTGCTGGCGCGGTAATCGTCAGCCGGACTGCGGGCCCGCCTTCGCGGCGGGCCTCGCCTACTTCCCCTTGCTCCAGGAATCCTTGAGCGTCACCGCGCGGTTGAACACCGGGGCGCCGGGCTTCGAGTCGACGCGATCGGCGACGAAGTAGCCGTGCCGCTCGAACTGGAAGCGCTCCTCGGCGGCCGCTTCCTTGAGCGCGGGTTCGAGTTGTGCCGAGATCACCTGCTTCGAATTCGCGTTGATGTCCGCCAGGAAGTCGCGGTCGCCGGCACCGGGGTTCGGCACCGCGAACAGGCGATCGTAGAGCCGCACTTCGCAACCGTAGGCGTGTTTCGCGCTCACCCAGTGGATGTTGCCCTTGACCTTGTAGTTGTCGGCACCCGGCGTGCCGGACTTCGAATCGGCGTGGTAGCTGCAGTGCACGGCGATGACGTTGCCGTTCGCATCCTTGTCGCAGCCGGTGCACTCCACGACGAAACCGTAGCGCAGCCGCACCTTGTTGCCGGGGAACAGGCGGAAGTAGCCCTTGGGCGGCGTCTCGGCGAAGTCCTCGCGCTCGATCCAGAGTTCCTTGGAGAACGGGACGGCACGCTTGCCGAGCTCCGGCTTCTGCGGATGGTTGGGCGCCTCGCAGAGTTCCTCCTGGCCTTCCGGGTAGTTGTCGATGACCAGCTTCAGCGGATCGAGCACGGCGATGCGGCGCAGCGCGGATTCGTTGAGGTGCTCGCGCTGGCATTCCTCGAACACGCTCATGTCGATCAGCGAGTCGGCCTTGGTCACGCCGATCATGTCGGCGAAGCGGCGGAAGCCCTCGGGCGTGAAGCCGCGCCGGCGCGCGCCGACGAGCGTCGGCAGGCGCGGATCGTCCCAGCCGTCGACGTGCTTCTCCTCCACCAACTGGATCAGCTTGCGCTTGCTGAGCACGACGTAGGTGAGGTTGAGTCGGGCGAACTCGATCTGCTGCGGCAGCGGACGCGCCAGCAGGCCGCCGTCGGCGAGCTTGCCCAGCAGCCAGTCGTAGAACGGGCGCTGGTCCTCGAACTCAAGCGTACAGATCGAGTGGGTGATGTTCTCCAGCGCATCCTCGATCGGATGGGCGAAGGTGTACATCGGGTAGAGGCACCACTTGTCGCCGGTGTTGTGGTGCGTGGCGCGGCGAATCCGGTAGATCGCCGGGTCGCGCAGGTTGATGTTCGGCGCCTTCATGTCGATCTTGGCGCGCAGCACGTGGGCGCCGTCCGGGAACTCGCCGGCGCGCATGCGGCGGAACAGGTCGAGGTTCTCCTGCGGCGTGCGGCCGCGGTAGGGGCTGTCCTTGCCCGCCTCGGTGAGCGTGCCGCGATTGGCGCGCATCTCCTCGGCGGTCTGCGAGTCGACGTAGGCGTTGCCCGAGGTGACCAGGTATTCGGCCGCCTCGTACATGAAGTCGAAGTAGTTCGACGCGTAGTAGAGGTTCGGGCCCCAGTCGAAGCCCAGCCATTTCACGGCGTCGACGATCGAGTCGACGTATTCCTGCTCTTCCTTCTCCGGATTGGTGTCGTCGAAGCGGAGGTGGCACTGGCCGGCGTAGTCGCGCGCCAGGCCGAAGTTCAGGCAGATGCTCTTGGCGTGGCCGAAGTGCAGGTAGCCGTTGGGTTCCGGCGGGAAGCGGGTGCGGATCTTCGCCGGGTCCGGCTGCCCCGCCCGCTGCTGGGAACCGGGGCCCGGCCGTCCGGACCAGCGCCGATCGGCATATTTTCCGGCCGCCAGGTCGCCGTCGACGATGTTGCGGATAAAATTCGAAACGACGGGCGTGCCGTCGCTGGGCTTGCTGGGGCTGGACACGGAACTTCCTCGGATTCGGCTATCGGGGTCATTTTACCCGACCCCGTCAGCCAGGCGCGCCGCGCCCGGGTGCTCACGGAGGAATCGGCATGGCTTTCTATTCCGCGCTGGCGGTGTTCGTCGGAGCCGGTTTCGGCGCCCTGCTGCGCTGGTCGCTGAGCATGGCGCTCAATCCCGTCTTTCCGACGATCCCGCTCGGCACGCTGGCATCCAACCTGATCGGCGGGCTGCTGGTCGGCGTCGCCGCCGCCTACTTCTCCCACAACACCAGCCTGCCGCCCGAGGCCCGCCTGCTGGCCATCACCGGCTTCCTCGGCGGACTGACGACCTTCTCGACGTTTTCGGCCGAAGTGGTGACGCTGCTCGTGCGCAGCGAGTATCTTTGGGCGCTGGTTTCCGCGGCGCTGCACCTGCTCGGCTCGCTCTTGATGACCGCGGTCGGCATGATGGCGGTCAATGCGGCATTCGCCAAGGCTTAGGAAGGAGAGACCATGCAAGGCATCTACCTCAAGTTCTACGTGGCGGAAAACCACAAGCACGCCAGCATCAGCGTCTACGAATGGCTGCTGGAGCGCGCCAAGGAGATCGGCATCCGCGGCGGCTCGGCCTTCCGCGCCATGGCCGGGTACGGCCGCCACCACCGCCTTCACGAGGACCATTTCTTCGAGCTGCAGGGCGATCTTCCGGTGGAAGTGGGCTTCGTCGTCACCGAGGACGAGGCGCAGTTGCTGTTCGACGTCATCGCCGCCGAAAGCCTGTCGCTGTTCTACATCAAGGTGCCCGTCGAGTTCGGCGTCACCGGCGGCACTGGGCCATGACGATGCCGGAGGCGCATGGCGCTAGAATAACCCACCGGCATTTCCGCCGGCCTCGGGGGAGCAGCGCATGGGCATCGACGCTTCGGACCAGCTCGGCAACGTCGCCGTCCGGCTCATCCAGAACGTCACCTTCTTCAAGGGCCTGAAGCCCGCCGAGCTGTTCGACTTCCTGGCCAAGGCCAGGCAGACGGTCATCAGATACAACCAGGTCGTCTTCAAGGAAGGCGACGAGGAAAGCCAGGCGATGTACATCATCGTCAAGGGCGCCGTCGAAATCAGCAAGGCCCTGCCGGACGGCAGCCACGAGGTGGTGGGCACGCTGGGCAGCGGCCAGTGCTTCGGCGAGATGGCGCTGGCGGACAGGCAGCCGCGCTCGGCGACGGCGACGGCGAAGGCGGATACGATCGTGCTGGCGTTCACCGGGGACTTCCTCGCCGCCTTCCCGCCGATCGCCTTCCGTCTCTACGAGAACCTGGCGCGCATCATCGCCCGCCGCTACCTCGACACGGAACACGAGATGCGCGGCATCATGCAGCCGGTCTGCAAGGTTAACTGCGTCGATCCGATCGTCGGCGGCATGCCGCCGATCGCGGGCAGCATCGGGCCGCGCGGCCTCGAGACGCTGGCGCAGCTCGGCAACCTCACCGCGGTTCCGGCGGCGGAGTACGTGGTCAAGGAAAATACCGTCGGGCAGTACATGTACGTGGTCTTCGAGGGCACGCTCGAGGTGACGCAGGTCATCGAAGGCGAGCCGATGCGCCTGGCGCTGCTGCAGCGGGGCAGCTACTTCGGCGAAGTGGCGCTGGTCAGCGACCAGCACGGGCGCCTGGCCGACGTGCGGGCCGTCGAGGACGCCAAGCTGCTGCGGCTGAACAACAGCCATCTGGAGAAGGCGCCGCACGTCGGCGCGGTCATCTATCGCGAGCTGTGCCGGCTGTTCTCGGTGCGCCTGCGGCGCACCACGCTCGTGTATATGCAGACCATCGGGCGCAGCTGCCACCGCGACTGCCCGGTGCTCACCCGCTAGGCGAGGCGCGGCGTGACGGCGCGGAAGTAGGCCGCCAGCAGGGCGCCGACCATGACGGCCGGCAGCAGGCCGAGGAAGACGGCCGCGAGAGCGGTGGCGGCGAGTTCGGCCAGGTATCCCCGACGCGGCGCCCGGCCGCGGGCGCCAACGATCATGGAGACGCCGACCAGCACCAGCACGCCGGCCACGGCCGGCAACGGGATGCGCGCCAACAGCGGCCCCGCCAGCAGCGTACCGAGCCCCAGGAAGGCGACGCAGTAGATGCCGGCCTGCCGGCCGCAGGCGCCCGCGTCGACATTGGCCAGGCTGCGATTGAAGCTGGCGGCGCCTGCGAAGGCGGAGGTGAAGGCGGCGAGCAGGTTCATGGCGGCCTGCCCGGCGATGTCGCGATTGATGCCCAGCGTTCCGCCGACCCGCATGGCCAGGATGCGCGCCGTCACCGCCGTCTGCAGGGCTCCGACCACGGCGACGGCGAAACCGTCGCGGGCCGCGGCCAGGAGATGAGAGGGGTCTGCGGCATCGACGGCCGGCCAGGACAGGAAGCCGCCGCCGATCGTCACGGCACCCAGGCGCTCGATCCCGGTGTTGGCGGCACCGAGCGCGAGGTCGGCCAGTTCGGCTGCCAACCATCCGGCCAGCAGCGCCACCAGCAGCGAACTGCGCCGGTTCCCGCAGGCCTGCGCGCCCAGCCCGGCGAGGATGGAAACGACGCCGACAAAGGCGGCGCGCCCATTCGGGGCGTCGAACCAGAGCGCTTGCGCCACCATCTCGACGATGCCGCTGCCGTTCACCGGCACGGCGAGCAGCGGCCCCGCCTGCTGGGCGACGATCAGCACCCCGGTGCCCGCCAGCACGCCGCGCGTCACCGAATCCGGCAGCTCCAGCAACAGGTTGCCGACGCGGGCGGCGGCCAGCAGCACCTGGAAGGCGCCGGCCAGCAGGGTGGTGGCGAGCACCTGCTGGACGTATTCGGCGCTGCCGGGCGTCGCCAGCGCCGATGCCGATGACGCGAGTATCAAGCTCGCTGCCGTGTTGGGACCCGAGAGCGCGACCGGAGAATGGCCGATCAGCGTGGCGGCCAGGGCCGGCACCAGCGCGAGATGGATGCCCGCCTGGAACGGCATGCCGGCCAGGGCGGCCAGCGCGAGCGCCTGCGGCAGGGTGAGCAGCGCAGCCAGGGCGCCCGGCATCAGTTCGCTGCGCCAGGGAGAGGCCAGGGCCGGCGACTGCGGCTTCATTGCAGGATGCCCAGCAGGCCCTTGCGCGGGTCGTGCGGCCGGTACTGGAGATTGATGTACGCGGAAACGTCGAGCGCTTCCTGGTCGGTGAGGTTCGGGTTCCCCCTCGGCATGTTGGCCTTGATGAATGACGCCGCGATGCGGACGTTCGCCATGCCGGCGCCCTTGTTGTACGAACGGCCGCCCCACACCGGCGGGATGCCTGGCTTGCCGGCGCCGTCGCCGCCGTGGCAGGCCGAGCAACGGTTTTGGTACACCAGCCTTCCGCGATCGGGATTCGGGTCCTGGCCGGTCTTCGCCAGTTCGGGGAAGCCTCGGCCGGCCAGCTCGGCGCCCACGGGCGCGCCGGTGGCGAGGTAGTGCGCGTAGCTCGTGATGGCCTGGAGCTCGATGGAACCGAGCGCCGGAGGAATGCCGTCGAGCGAGAAGCGGAAACATTGCTGGACGCGCTCTTCGAATGTGCTGACGCGATCGTCCTTGGCACGCCAGCGCGGATAGGCAACGTACGCCGCCCATAGCGGCGCCGCATTCGGGCGGCGGCCGGCGTCGACATGGCAATGCGTGCACGAGAGCGCGTTGCCGGCGTAACGCGCGGCGTTTCCCGGCGTGTCGGTGACGATCCGGTAGCCCAGGAGCACCAGCGCGCCGTACTTGTCGGCCGGTGCCGACTCGAGCGGGGGCGGCCGGAAGGACTCGCGGGCCGAAACCGCGACAGGCAGGGCCGCCAGGAGGCAGGCGGCGACACGGAGCGCACGGCAGGCTGGTGATCTCATCGTCGACGAGGGCCCGGCGGATGGAGACAGAGCATTTTGGCAAACGCGTATTATGACAAACGGGAGAATAGGCGCCGATAGGCTGTCCAGAACCTCGCGTCGCCTGTGCGCCCCGGGGGCCCGCTCGCGGCCCCGTGTAAAATTCGGCCATGCGGCCCGTTCAGCGAGTGAAGTTGGATCCCACTGCACGCCTGGCGGCGCGACCTTCCATCGCTTACGACGATGCCCTGCCGGTCAACGCGCGGCGGGACGAGATCGCGCGCGCCATCGCCGGCAACCAGGTGGTCGTCATCTGCGGCGAGACGGGATCGGGCAAGACCACGCAGCTGCCGAAGATCTGCCTGGAGCTCGGCCGCGGCGCCAACGGCCTGATCGGCCACACCCAGCCGCGCCGGATCGCCGCGCGGGCAACCGCGACGCGCATCGCGCAGGAACTGAAGTCTGAGCTCGGCAAGTACGTCGGCTTCAAGATCCGTTTCACCGACCGCGTCTCGCCCGACACCTACATCAAGCTGATGACCGACGGCATTCTGCTGGCGGAGACGCAGGGCGATCCGCTGCTCAAGGCTTACGACACGATCCTGATCGACGAGGCGCACGAGCGCAGCCTGAACATCGACTTCCTGCTCGGCTATCTCAAGCAGCTGCTGCCGAAGCGGCCGGATCTGAAAGTCATCGTGACTTCGGCGACCTTGGACGCGCAGCGCTTCTCGCAGCACTTCGGCGGAGCGCCGGTGATCGAGGTGTCGGGGCGGCTGTATCCGATCGAAACGCGCTGGCGGCCCTACGGCGAGGACGATGATCGCGACGTCGGCGAGGCGATCGCCGATGCCGTCACGGAGGCGCACCGCGAGGGGCCGGGCGACGTGCTGGTGTTCCTGCCCGGCGAGCGCGAAATCCGCGAGGCGGCCGAGGCGCTGCGCAAGCATCATCCGCCGGGGCTCGAGATCCTGCCGCTGTTCGCGCGCCAATCCGCTGCCGAGCAGGCGCGCGTGTTCGCGCCGCACCAGGGCCGGCGCGTGGTGCTGGCCACGAACGTCGCCGAAACGTCGCTGACCGTTCCCGGCATCCGCTACGTGATCGACACGGGCGTGGCGCGCGTCAAGCGCTACAGCATCCGCAACAAGGTCGAGCAGCTGCAGGTCGAGCCGGTGTCGCAGGCGGCGGCGCGGCAGCGCTCGGGACGCTGCGGCCGCGTTTCGGCGGGCGTGTGCTTCCGGCTCTACGACGAGGAGGATTTCGACAAGCGGCCGGCGTACACCGAGCCGGAAATCCTGCGGTCGTCGCTGGCGGGCGTGATCCTGCGCATGAAGTCGCTGCATCTGGGCGACGTCGAGGACTTCCCCTTCCTCGAAGCGCCAGCGCCGCGCATGATCGCCGACGGCTACCAATTGCTCTCGGAGCTGGGCGCGGTCGACGAGGCGAAGGAACTGACCGCCGTCGGCAGGGAACTGGCAAAGCTGCCGCTCGATCCGAAGATCGGCCGCATGATCCTCGCGGCGCGCGAGTACGGCTGCCTGAAGGAAATGCTGGTCATCGCCTCTGCCCTGACCGTGCAGGATCCGCGCGAGCGTCCGCAGGAGCAGGCGGCCGCGGCCGACCAGGCGCGCGCGCAGTGGAAGGACGAGAAGTCGGAGTTCCTTTCCTGGCTGAAGCTGTGGGCGGCAGCCGACGAGGTGTGGAAGCACGAGTCGACCAACAAGCAGCGCCAGTGGTGCAAGCGAAATTTCCTGTCGTGGCTGCGCATGCGCGAGTGGCGCGACGTGCATGGCCAGTTGATGACGCTCGCGCACGAGCATTCGTGGCGCGACAACCAACTGCCCGCGAGCTACGACGCCGTCCACAAGGCGCTGCTGTCTGGCCTGCTCGGCCACATCGGGCTCAAGAGCGAGGAGGACCAGTTCTATCGCGGCCCGCGCGAGATCAGGTTCTTCATCCACCCCGGTTCGCCGCTGGTGAAGAAGGCCGGGCGCTGGATCGTCGCCGCGGAGATCGTCGAGACCTCGCGGCTGTTCGCGCGCTGCGTGGCGAGGATCGAGCCGGAGTGGCTGGAGAGCGTCGGTGCGCACCTGGTGCGCCGGCATGTCTTCGAGCCGCACTGGGAGAAGGGCGGCGGACAGGTCGTCGCATGGGAGCGCGTCACCCTCCACGGCCTGCTGCTGCATGGGAAACGCCGCGTGCTGTTCGGCGGCGCCAAGGCTTCCGCAGCCGACGTGAAACTGGCGCGCGAGATCCTGATTCGCGCTGCCCTGGTGCAGGGCGAGGTCGGGGAGGATTGGGCTGCCAAGTGGCGCTTCTTCCAGCACAACCGCAAGCTGCTGCGCGAGATCGAGAATCTCGAACACAAGTCGCGGCGCCCGGACGTGCTGGTCGACGACGAACTGATCTTCGCCTTCTACGATGCCAAGCTGCCGCCCGACGTCACGACGCTCGCCGCCTTCGACCGTTGGCGGCGCGACGCCGAGCGGGACGCGCCCAAGCTGCTGTACCTGGAGCGCGAGCAGCTGATGCGCCACGAGGCAGCGGGCATCACGACCGACGCCTTCCCGCCCGCGCTGGAACACCGCGAGCAGAAGTACAAGCTCACCTACAAGCACGATCCGGGCGCCGCGGACGATGGCGTCACCCTGTCGCTGCCGCTGGCGCAGCTCAACCAGGTTCCGGCGACGCGCTGCGACTGGCTGGTGCCGGGGCTGCTGCGCGAGAAGGTCATTGCGCTGTTCAAGACGCTGCCGCAGAAGTACCGCCACCGGCTGCAACCGCTCGATGTCTCCGCCGACGCCTTCTGCGACGCCGAGCCCGACCGGGACGAGGCGTTGGTGCGCGCGCTGACGCGCTTCGTCGAGGAGCGCATCGCCCTCAAGCTGCCGCTCGATGCCTTCCGGCCCGGCGAGTTGCGCCCGCATCTGCTGATGAACTTCCGGCTGATGGACGAGCATGGCGGCACCCTGGCGATTGGCCGCTCCCTCGCAGAGTTGCGCGCCGAATACGGCAGCCGCGTCGAGGAGACCTTCGCCCGCGCGGAAGTGAAGGCGGAAGCCGCCGAGGGCGAGCTGACCGGATTGACCTCATGGTCGTTCGGCGATCTGCCGGAACTGCTCGAGGTGCAGGTCGGCGGCCGAACGGTCGTCGGCTTCCCCGCCCTGGTGGACGAAGGAGCGAGCGTCAGCCTGCGCGCCTTCGACACCGAGGAAAAGGCCGCCGAACGCCACTACAAGGGGCTGCGCCGGCTTTTCGCGCTGGCGCTGCGCGAGCAGGCGAAGTTCGTCGAGAAGAGCCTGCCGCGCGAACTGGGCCTGCTCTACATGCCGCTCGGCACCGAGGCCGAGTTGAAGGAGCAGATCGTCGCCGCAACCCTCGATCGCACCTGCATGGCCGAGCCCTTGCCCGCGACGCAGGCCGAGTTCGAGACGCGCGCCACGGCGGCGAAGGGCAAGGTGACGCTCGTGGCCCAGGAGATCGCGAGGTTGCTGACGGCGATACTCACCGAGCACGCGGCGCTGCAGAGGAAGCTCGGCGCGGCGGGCAAGGCATTTCCGCTGGCGAGCGCCGACATCGGGGCGCAGCTGGCCGCGCTGCTGCCCAAGGGCTTCGTCGGCGCAACGCCGTTCGAGCGTCTCGGCCATCTCACGCGCTATCTGAAGGCCGCCTCGCTGCGGCTGGACAAGGCCCGCGCCGATCCCGCGCGCGACGCCCGCCTGATGGCGGATTGGCAGGCGCTCGCCAAGCCCTTCGAGCGCGAGCACCTGGCCATGAAGAAGTCCGGCGTGGTCGATCCGTTTCTGGAAGAATTCCGCTGGCTGCTGGAGGAACTGCGCGTCGCGCTGTTCGCCCAGGAATTGCGGACGCCTTCGCCGGTGTCGGTGAAGCGCCTGCAGAAGATGTGGGAAGGGAGGTCCCGTGCTTGAAGTATTCGCGGCATTCAGCAAGGCGGCGCGCGACCTGGTGCGTGCCGAGATCCTGTGGCTGGCGATATGGCCGATGCTGGTCGCGCTCGCATTGTGGGGATTCGTCGGCAGCCTGGTCTGGGGCAGCGCCCTTGGCTTGATTTCGGATGTGCTGCCCAATCTCCAGGGCGAGATCTGGTCCTGGCTTGCGCATTGGGCGGCCGTCTTCCTGCTGCTGGCCGCATTCGCCTCGCTGGTTTACGCCACCGCGCTGTTGCTGGTGGCGGTGATCGGCCTGCCCCGCATGCTGACGTTGGTGGCGGCGCGGGACTATCCGGATGTCGTCCGGCACGGGGAGAACCCGTTCTGGCGCAGCCTCGGCAACACACTGGCCGCCACCGGCATCTTCGTCGTCGGCTGGCTGCTCACGCTGCCGCTGCTGCTGATCCCCGGCGCCATACTGGTGCTGCCCGTGGCCTGGACCTCCTGGTTCAACCAGCGCACCTTCCGCGTCGACGCCCTGGTCGAACACGCCACCGGCGGCGAACTGCGGACCATCATCGGACGCTGGCGGCCGCGCTTTTATTTCGCCGGCTTCGGCACCGCGGTGACGGCGCACGTCCCTTTCGTCAATCTGCTCGCGCCCGCCTACACTGCGCTGGTGTTCGTGCATCTCGCGCTCTCGAGCCTGCGTGCGCTTCGCCGCGAGGGCGGCGTCGAACTATGATTCGTCCACATCCATCTTCCGATCGGGCAATGCCGTGACACTTCTGCTGACCTGGATCATCAATGCGGTGGCGCTGCTGGCGGTCGCCTTCCTCATGCCTTCCATCACGATTTCCAACTTCGCCGCGGCGCTCATTGCGGCGCTGGTGCTCGGACTCGTGAATGCCCTCATACGGCCGGTACTGGTCTTCCTCACCCTGCCGGTGACGCTGCTGTCGCTTGGCTTTTTCATCCTGGTGATCAACGGCCTGCTGTTCTGGTTCGTCGGCTCGCTGGTGCCGGGCTTCACCGTCGCCGGATTCTGGTCCGGCTTCTTCGGCGCCATCGTCTACAGCATCATCTCGTGGCTGCTCTCGGCGCTGCTGCTGACGCGGTGGGTCGCGCGATGAGCGGCGGCTGGGGTGCGGTCATCATCGGCGACGAGATCGTCCGCGGCAAGCGGCGCGACGGGCATTTCCCCAAGCTGGTCGAATTGCTCGCGGCGCGCGGCCTGCACCTGAACTGGCTGCAGTACATCGGCGACGAGCGCGACCGGCTGGTGCAAACTTTCCGGAGAACGCTAGGTGAGGGCGATGTCGTCTTCAGCTTTGGCGGCATCGGCGTAACGCCCGACGACCACACGCGCCAAGCCGCGGCTGCGGCGGCCGGGGTTGAGCTCGCGTTGCACTCCGATGCCGAGCGCGAGATCCGCGCGCGCATGGCGGAGACGAATCAGCCGGTGATTCCCGAGCGCCTCGAACTGGGACACTTTCCCGCCGGCAGCCGCATCATTCCGAACCCCTTCAACCGCATTCCGGGCTTTTCCTTCGGCGATCACCATTTCGTCCCCGGCTTCCCACAAATGGCCTGGCCGATGATCGAGTGGGTGCTGGAGACGTACTATCGCGATCGCTTCAACACAATCGATGAGACCGAGCGCGCGATCCAGGTGTGGGAGGGCATGGAGGGGCAATTGCTCAAGCTGATGCGCGACGTCGAAGCGCTCTATCCCCGGCTTACGGTCTTCAGCCTGCCCTGCTTCGGCGACGAGGCAATTCGCCGCCACGTCGAACTCGGCGCGCGCGGCAAGCCGGGCGAGGTCGCCGCAGCCATGGAAATCATCGAGGCGGAAGTCCGCAGGCTCGGCTTCGAGTTCGATCGCATCTGAGCAAAGCGTAAACGACAAAAGCCCGCGGTCTTGCGATCGCGGGCTTTGTCTTATTGGGAAGTCTGGCGTTGACCTACTTTCTCGCTCGGAGTGAGCAATATCATCGGCGCGGAGGTGTTTCACGGTCCTGTTCGGGAAGGGAAGGGGTGGTTCCGCCTCGCTATGGACACCAGACTGAAACTGGTGTGTTGCTGCG
>DASVZD010000235.1:0-9031 GCA_036391815.1 Rhodocyclaceae bacterium | reverse complement strand
GTCGATACCGGCGCGACCTTCGTGGCCTTGAGCGCGGCGGACGCGGCGCGCGCCGGCATCGACTACCGCAAGGGCGAACAAGGCGCCATCTCGACGGCCAACGGCGTGGTGCGGGCGTGGCGAGTGCCGGGCGCTACGGTGAGCCTCGGGGACATCACCCTGCACCAGGTCGAAGTCTCGGTGACCGAGAGCGGCCTGCCGATCGGCTTGCTGGGCATGAGCTTCCTCAACCGGCTCGAGATGAAACGCGACGGCGACACGATGACGCTGAAGAAGCGCTTCTGATGTTCTCGCTGGCCCGCTTGCGCGAACGGTTTGCCGCCGGCGGCGGCGCCGCGGAGGTGCTCGAGCCCGGTGCGCCGAGCACCGGCCTGACGCCCGCCGCCGTCCTGATTCCCGTGGTCGACCGCGACAGCGGCCCCACCGTGCTGCTTACCCTGCGCACCGCGCACCTGCGCGACCATGCGGGACAGGTGAGCTTCCCCGGCGGTCGCTGCGACCCCGTCGACGCCACGCCGGTGGAAACCGCCTTGCGCGAAGCGCGGGAGGAGGTCGGCATCGAGCCGTCGCAGGTCGAAGTGCTCGGCTGCCTGCCCGACTACGTGACGGGCACCGGCTTCCGCGTCACCCCGGTGGTGGGCCTCGTTCAGCCGCCGCTCGACCTCCGGCTCGACGACTTCGAGGTGGCGGACGTCTTCGAGCCGCCGCTCGAATTCCTGCTCGATGCAGCCAATCACCAGCGCCATTCGATCGAGGTTCGCGGCGCCCTGCGCGAGTACTGGGCGATGCCCTGGCGCGACTACTACATCTGGGGCGCGACGGCGGGAATGCTGGTCAGCCTGCATCGTTTCCTGTGCGCCGGGTGAGCCCAAGACCGCGCTGGCGACAGGCCTGACATCTCGGTAACCTGTGGTAATCTTTCTCGTTGCAATGCAGCAAATCCCATGACACTTTTCGCCATCATCCTCGTCCTCGCGCTCGATCAAGCCAGGCCGGCTCCAGCCGTCCGCATCGAAGCGCTGTTGCGGGCCTACGCCGAATTCCTCGAGGGCCGCTTCAATGCCGGCGAACGCCGCCAGGGACTGGCCGCCTGGATGACCGGCGTGGCGTTGCCGGTGGCGATCGTGTTCGTCGTGCAGATCCTGCTGTCGCATTTCGGGCATCCGCTATTCATCTTCGCGCTCGGCGTCGCCGTGCTCTACCTGACGGCGGGCTTCCGCCAGTTCAGCCATTCCTTCACCGACATCCACCTCGCGCTGCGCATGGGCGAACTCGATCGCGCGCGCCAGCTGCTGGCCGCCTGGCGCGGCGGCAGCACCGACCACATGGGTTCGAGCGAGGTTGCCCGGCTGGCGATCGAGCAGGCGCTGGTGTGCTCGCACCGCCACGTGTTCGCGCCGTTCTTCTGGTTCGTGCTGCTGGGCCCGGCGGGTGCGCTCCTGTATCGCCTGTCGCTGTCGTTCCACCGGCAATGGGGCGAGCCGCGCGACGCCGAGTTCGGCGAATTCGGCGAATTCGCCGTCAAGGCGTTCTCGATCGTCGATTGGGCGCCGGTGCGGCTCACGGCGGCATCCTTCGCCGTGGTCGGGGACTTCGAGGACGCCGTCTATTGCTGGCGCAACCAGGCGCAGCGCTGGCCGGAGCCGAGCGCCGGCATCCTGCTCGCCAGCGGCGCCGGCGCGCTGGGCGTCAAGCTGGGCATGCCGCTGCGGCAGGACGCCGGCATGTCGGACCGTCCCGAACTGGGGCTCAACGACGATGCCGATGCCGATTTCATGCAGAGCACGATCGGCCTGGTGTGGCGGACGCTGGTCATGGCCTTGCTGCTGCTGGCCCTGCTGTGGGTCGCCAGCTGGGTCGGCAACTGATTTTCAAAGGAGCTAAACAATGGCAGAGAGAGATATCGTCGTACTGAGCGCCGCACGCAGCGCCATCGGCACCTTCAACGGCGCCCTCAAGGACATCGAGCCGGCCGAACTGGGCGGCCTCGTCGTCAAGGACGCGATCGCGCGCTCGGGCGTCGACCCCAAGCAGATCACCTTCGCGACGGTGGGCAATTGCATCCCGACGGAATCGCGCTATCCGTACGTCGCCCGCGTGGCGACGGTGCAAGGCGGCATGAGCATGGACTCGGTGGCCTTCGCGGTGAACCGCCTGTGCGGCTCCTCGCAGCAGGCGATCGTCAGCTCGGCCCAGGCCATCATGCTCGGCGACGCGGACTTCGCGCTGGCCGGCGGCGTCGAAGTGATGTCGCGCGGCGCGTACCTGCTGCCGGCCCTGCGCGCCGGCGCGCGCATGGGCGACACCAAGGCGATCGACGCCATGGTGGCCGTGCTCACCGACCCGTTCGGCGTCGGCCACATGGGCATCACGGCCGAGAACCTGGCGACCAAGTGGGGCATCACGCGCGAGCAACAGGACGCCTTCGCCGTTGAGTCGCAGAAGCGCGCCGCGGCGGCGCTGGCCGAGGGCCGCTTCAAGTCGCAGATCGTGCCGATCACCTTCCAGACGCGCAAGGGCGACGTGGTGTTCGATACCGACGAGCATCCGAAGGCCGGCACGACGCTGGAGTCGCTCGCCAAGATGAAGCCCGCCTTCAAGAAGGACGGTACGGTAACCGCGGGCAACGCCTCCGGCATCAACGACGCCGCTGCCTTCCTGGTGCTGGCGGATGCCGCCAAGGCCGCCGCCGCCGGCTACAAGCCGATGGCGCGCCTGGTCGCCTACGCGATCGCCGGCGTTCCCAACGACGTCATGGGCGAGGGCCCGATCCCGTCGACCAAGGTCGCGCTGAAGAGAGCCGGCCTGACGCTCGACAAGATCGACGTCATCGAGTCCAACGAAGCCTTCGCGGCCCAATCGATCACCGTGGCGCGCGGCCTCGAGCTCGACCCGGCCAAGACCAACCCGAACGGCGGCGCCATCGCCCTGGGTCACCCGGTCGGCGCCACCGGCGCCGTCATCGTGACCAAGCTGCTGTACGAACTGCAGCGCACCGGCGGCCGCTACGGCCTCGCCACCATGTGCATCGGCGGCGGGCAGGGTATCACGACGATCTACGAGCGCCTGTAAGCGCGGGTCGGAATGGGGAGCGCGAGGAGAGATCCTCGCGCTCTCTTCATTTGCGGCCCGCCGACAGGGCTCCGGCCGCGAAGGCCAGCCAGCCGAGGATGAAGGCGCCGCCGCCGAAGGGCGTGACGGCATGGAAGACATGTACGCCGGCGAGGGTGCGCAGGTAGAGATTGCCGCTGAACAGCACGAGGCCGGCGGCCAGCAGCCAGCCCGCCGCCGCGAACCAGCGCGACGAGGGGAAGGCGACGGCGGCGAGACCGGCGAGCATCAGGCCGACGGCATGCCAGCGATGGTATTCGAGCGCGATCGGAAACCAGCCGGCCGGATCGTTGACGGCGAGGAGGCCGCGCAGGCCGTGCGTCGCCGCGGCCCCGAGCGCCACGGCCAGCGCGGCGGCGATGCCGCCGAGCGCCAGGAACCACCTGGCGTGCCGAGGAACCGATGTCGTCATCGGGCGGTGATGCTGAGGAAGTGCTGGTAGCGCCGCGCGTCGATGCCGCCCGAGGCGACCAGCGCCTTGACGGCGCAATCCGGTTCCGCGCCGTGGCGGCAATCATGGAAGCGGCATTGTCCCAAGGTCGCGCGGAATTCCGGGAACCCCTGCTCGATGTCGCCAAACGACAGGTGGGCGAGGCCGAACTCCTGGAGTCCCGGGGAGTCGATGACGGCCGTATCGGCGTCGAGGCGATAGAGCCGCGCGTAGGTCGTCGTGTGCTTGCCCGAATCGAGCGCCGCGGAAATCTCCCGCGTCGCCGCCGCGGCCCCGGGAATCAGGCCGTTGATGAGCGTGGACTTCCCCATGCCGGATTGCCCGACCAGCACCGACGTCTGGCCGCGCAGGCTGGGCAGCAGCGGGGCGGCATCCTGGCGGGCGGACAGCTCGAGCAGCGGATAGCCGAGCGCGGCGAAGGGAGCGAGCTGCACGCGCGCCGCCGCGACGCGGTCGGCCAGGTCGCACTTGTTCAGCACGATGACGGCGCGCAGACCGTCATGCTCGGCCGCCACCAGCGCGCGCGACAGCAGTTCGTCGCTGAAGGCGGGTTCGCAGGCGACCACCAGCACCACCTGGGTGGCATTGGCGGCGATCAGCTTCTGCTTCCACTGGTCGCTGCGGTAGAGCAGCGACGCGCGCGGCAGGTTCTCCAGAATGCGCGCCTGGCCGGCCGGCGCGGGCTCGATGGCGACGCGGTCGCCGCAGGCGTAGACGCTGCGCTTGGCGCGCGGCGTCGCCTGCCAGACGCGGCCGTCGTCGGACTCCACCTCGTAATGCCGCCCGAAGGCGGCAACGATGCGGCCATGCAGGTTCAAAGCTGGAACAGCGCGTCCAGCTTTGCCGCGCAGATGAAGTCGTTGTCGCTCAAGCCGCCGATCGCGTGCGTGGTGTAGCTCGCCGTGCACTGGTTGAAGCCGACGGCGAGGTCGGGATGGTGGTCCTCGCGGTGCGAGATCCACGCGGCGGAGTTCACGAACGCCATGGTCTCGTAGTAGTTCTTGAAGCGGTAAGTCTTGACGATCGTGCGGCCGGACAGCGACCAGCCGTCGAGCTGCTTGAGCTTGCCGTCAATCTCGTCGGCGCCCAGCGGCGGGATGCCGCCTTCGCACGGCTTGCACTTTCCTTTCGCGAGGTCGCATGCGGCTTCCATGGCGGCTCCTACTTGAACTTGTAGAACTGCTGGTTGAGGTAGGCGACCACGTTCTCCTCGTCCTCGGGGAACCACTTGGCGCCCGTCAATGCCGCACACATGGCGACGCGCTGCGCCAGCGCGGTCTTGTCGTGGATGAGCCGAGGCGAGCGCGTGTAGATGCCGCTGCCGTCGCCGCCGAACTGGCGGGCGTGGCAGCTCACGCATTGCTTGTCGTGCAGGGCCTTGCCGGCCTTGGGATCGCCGGCGGCTGCGGCGGTCGTCGCCGCCGCGAGCAGGAACAGGAAGGCAACTTGGCGCATGGTCACTCCTTTCAACTGGCCCGCAGCCTGGCGATGCGCGAACTGGCGGGCGGATGCGAGTCGTGGAACAGCGAGTGCAGCGGATCGGGGGTCAGCGTCGCCGCATTATCCCGGTAGAGTTTGACCAGGGCATTGACGAGATCGTTCGCGGCGGCATGACGCGCGGCATAGGCGTCGGCCTCGAACTCGCGGCGCCGCGACAGCAGCGAGGTCAAGGGGGCGAGGGGGAACAGGAATACCGGCAGCACCAGCGAGAACAGGATCAGGGCCATGGCCGTGCCGGGTGCGGCGACGCCCAGTCCCTGGTAGAAGCCGGGAGCGTCGATGAGGCGGCCGAGCACCCACAGCAGCGCGAGGGCCATGACAGCCTGGAGGCCGATGCCCTTCCACACGTGGTGAAGCTTGAAATGCCCGAGCTCGTGGGCCAGCACGCCCTCGATTTCGCCGGGCGTCAGCTTGGCCAGCAGGGTGTCGAAGAAGACGATGCGGCGCGCCTTGCCGAAGCCCATGAAGTAGGCATTGCCGTGCGCCGAACGGCGCGAGCCGTCCATGACGAACAGCCCGGAAGCCTGGAAGCCGCAGCGCGCCAGCAACGCCTCGACGCGCTGCCTGAGCGCGTCGTCGGCCAGCGGCGTGAACTTGTTGAACATCGGCGCGATCAGGGTCGGGTAGAGCAGCAGGGCCAGCAGGTTGAAGGCGATCCAGAACAGCCAGACATAGAGCCACCAGCGCTCGCCCATCGCGCCCATCAGCCAGAGCACCGCGAACAGCACGGGACCGCCGATGACGACCGCCAGCACGGCGCTCTTCGCGACGTCGCCGACGAATATCGCGGGCGTCGTCTTGTTGAAGCCGAAGCTCGCCTCAAGCCGGAAGGTCCGGTAGAGCGAGAAGGGCAGGCCGACGAGAAATCCCAAGACGCCGTACGCCGCGAACAGCAGGAGGTCGTGCACGTAGCCGGCGAACCCCAATGCGGAGATGGCGTCCGACAGCGCCTGCAGCAGGCCCCCGAAGGTCAGCGCCAGCAACAGCAGCGTGTCGATCGCGAGTTCGAACAGGAACAGCCGGGTCTTGGCCATGCTGTAGTCGGCTGCCTTCTGATGCGCGGCGAGGGGAATGCTGTCGGCAAAGCCGGCGGGCACCTGCGCGCGATGCGCGCCGACGTGGCGGATCTGGCGCGATGCCAGCCAGGCGCGCAGCGAAGTCGTGACGACGACGGCAAGCAGGAAGGCGACGCTGAAGGGGTTGGCGGACACGAGGCTGTGGGGGAATGTGAGAAAATGACGTTCTATTTCTCTCGCTGCGAACGATTATGGCACAGGATCAGAACGCCCTTGTTTGGCTCGACATGGAGATGACGGGGCTCGATCCCGACCACGACAGGATCATCGAATTGGCGGTCGTGGTGACCAACAGCCAGCTGGAAGTCGTCGCCGAAAGCGCCGTCTGGGTGGTGCACCAGGAGGACGCCGTGCTCGAGGGCATGGACGAGTGGAACCAGAAGACCCACGGCAAGTCGGGCCTGATCGCCAAGGTCAAGGCGTCGCCCCTCTGCGAGGCCGACGTCGAGACCCAGTGCCTCGAATTCCTCAAGCGCCACGTGCCCGCCGGCAAGTCGCCGATGTGCGGCAATTCCATCTGCCAGGATCGCCGCTTCATGGCGCGCCACATGCCGAAGCTGGAAACCTACTTCCACTATCGCAACCTGGACGTTTCAACGCTGAAGGAACTCTGCAAGCGCTGGACGCCGGAGATCGCCAAGGGCGTTAAGAAGGGCGGCAAGCACGAGGCGCTGGCGGACATCTACGAGTCGATCGAGGAACTCAAGTACTACCGCGAGCACTTCCTCAAGGTCTGAGCGCTGCGCCTTCACGGCGGTAGAGCCGCAGCCGCTCGCTGCGGTCGCCGGGGCGGTGGCCTTCCCAGACCTTCTTCCACCCGGCGGGCGCAGGGGAAAGCGACAGCAGCCACTTGCAGCCGGCGCGCGGCGATTCCGCCTGGGTATGCAGTCCGGCATGGTAGTCGAGCACTGCACGCTGCGCGAGGCCGAGGTCGCGGCGCTCGATGCAGCCATGCTCGTGCGGCAAGGCCAGCGCCAGCGACTCCGCGACTGGGCGATAGCTCTTGCCGTAGTCGATCCAGGGAAACCACAGCGCGACCAGCACGCCCCACATCGCCACGACGCCGGCCGCCCAGCGTACCGCGCCGCGCCATGGAGAGCGCGGCATCACCGCCAGCGACACCATCCAGGCGGCGGTGAAGGCGAGGGCGACCGCCAGCGCGGTCCAGGAGAAGCGGGCTTCGAAGCCGGGCTCCAGCTTGGCGAAGTTGTGGGCGACCTGGCCGGGCCATCCCGTCCACATCGCGATGCCGCCAAGCCAGACGAGGCCGATGACCAGCGTGAAGGTCATGGTGCCGAACCAGTCGAAGGCGTTGGCCGCGCCGCGGCGCAGCCGGTGCGCGCCGAGCGAGGCGAGCAGCACGAGCGGCGTCAGCAGCGGCAGCGCCAGCTGCGGGCGGGCTTCGTGGAAGAAGAACCATGCCAGCGAGACCGCGGTGCCGAACATGGGCACCGCCCAGGCGCTCTCGCGCCACTGCCGGCGTTCGGCCCATGCCGCCCAGAGTCCGTAAGGCAGCAGCGGCCAGGTGAACCAGGCGAGCAGTTCCAGGTGGTCGCGGCCTAACTCGCCGGGATGAAGGGCCGAGGCCGACAGCTCGTCGGTCCACCAGGCGGCCAGGTAGTTCGGGTGCTGTTCGACCAGCAGGGCGGGCCAGATGCCGGCCACGAGAACCGCCAGGACGAAGGCGATGACGCCGGCGGGCACGCGCCGTTGCAGGAAGGGCAGCAGCAGCAGCGGCGCCAGCGGCAGTCCGCCCGTCAGGCCGCCGAACAGGAAGGCGGCGCCGCAACCGAGGCCGAGCCAGGCGGCCCCCGCGATGCCCGGCAGGCAGGCCAGGCCGAAGTAGGCGAGGGCGCCGCTGGCGAGGACGGCGATGGCCGGCTGGGCATCGTGAATGGGGACCAGCAGTCCGAGCGTCCCGATCGCCAGCACCGGGGCCGCCAAGCCGGCCTCGCGTCCGTGCAGTCGCATGGCAGCGCGGCACAAGACGAACAGGAAGAGGCCGCCGAAGACGGCGGTCGCCAGCCGGGCGCCGTCGTGGAACGGCAAGGCCCACTCGGTCAGGCGGGCGGTGGCGACGGCGACCCAGTGATAGAAGGGCGTGATGCCGGCCCAGGAATCGCCGGCGATGCGCGGCAGCAGCCAGTCGGTGGTGCCGCGCAGCCCATAGGCGACGCCGAGATTGACCGCGTCATCGGCCTTCCAGGGATCGTGGCCGATGGTGCCGAAGATCAGGTAGGCGGCGCACAGCGCCGCGATGGCGACGACGGGCAGAGGGAATTTCGCCTCGCGCGGGGCGAACAGCTTGATCATCGGACGCGAATGAAAAAAGGCAGCCGAAGCTGCCTTTCTTTGCGCAGGCCCGAGCGATCAGGCAGCACGCTTGCCGTACTTCTGGCGGAAGCGCTCGACGCGGCCGGCGGTGTCGACGATCTTCTGCTTGCCCGTGTAGAACGGGTGGCAGGACGAGCAGACTTCGATGTGCAGCGGCTTGCCGCTGGTCGAACGCGTCTTGAAGACGGTGCCGCAGCTGCAGGTCACCTCGATCTCTTCGTACTTCGGGTGGATGCCTTCTTTCATGGTCGTGTCCTTGGTCAATGGCGGCCCGTGAATTTGGCGAGCCTTAAAGGGCCGGCATTATGCCGGATTTCGCCTTTCGGATCAATGGCGGGGTCAGCCCCGGCGCATGGCGTCGAAGAACTCGGCGTTGTTCTTGGTCGCCTTGACCTTGTCGAGCAGGAATTCCATGGCCTCGAGGTCGTCCAGGCCGTAGAGCAGCTTGCGCAGGATCCACACCTTCTGGAGGACGTCCGGCTTGAGCAGGAGTTCCTCGCGGCGGGTGCCGGAGCGGTTGACGTTGATCGCCGGGTAGACGCGCTTCTCGGCCATGCGG
>DASVZD010000234.1:0-1872 GCA_036391815.1 Rhodocyclaceae bacterium | reverse complement strand
GGTCGATGCCGCCGAAGCGCAGCACGTTGGGATGCACCATGCCGCAGCCGGCGATCTCCAACCAGCGGCCCTCGAGCGCACCGCTCATGAAGGCGACGTCGATCTCGGCCGACGGCTCGGTGAACGGGAAGAAGGACGGGCGGAAGCGCACCTTGAGATCGTCGGTCTCGAAGAAGCGCCGCAGGAAATCCGCGACCACGCCCTTGAGGTCGGCGAAGCTGACGTTCTGGCCGACCCACAGGCCTTCGACCTGGTGGAACATCGGCGAATGCGTGGCGTCGG
Organism: Rhodocyclaceae bacterium; assembly: GCA_036391815.1. Classification (GTDB taxonomy): domain Bacteria; phylum Pseudomonadota; class Gammaproteobacteria; order Burkholderiales; family Rhodocyclaceae; genus Nitricoxidireducens. Next base: position 1,590 of record DASVZD010000234.1, on the reverse strand, counting down.
AATCGACGCGATAGACGCGGCCCGGCGCGATCACGCGGATCTCGGGCATCGGGTCGAGATGCTTGTGCTTGGCGACGTGCGCCAGCATATGGCGCACCTGCACGGGGCTGGTGTGCGTGCGCAGCAGCACGTCCTCCTGCACCTTGCCCGCATCGTCCTGCAGGTAGAAGGTGTCGTGCATCGAGCGCGCCGGGTGGTTCTCCGGCGTGTTCAGCGCGGTGAAGTTGTGCCAGTCGGTCTCGATCTCGGGACCGTCGGCGACTTCGAAGCCGATCGAGCGGAACAGCTGCTCGATGCGCTCGCGGCTGCGGATCACCGGATGCAGCGTGCCGCGCTCCTGGCCGCGGCCGGGCAGCGTGACGTCGAGCGCCTCGGCGGCGAGCTGCGCTTCGAGCTGGGCGCGGCGCAGTTCGTCGCGGCGCAGGTTCAGCGCGGCTTCGATCTTTTCCTTGGCGGCGTTGATGGCGGCGCCGGCGCTCTTGCGCTCTTCGGCCGGCAGCTTGCCCAGCCCCTTCAACAGGCCGGTGAGCGAGCCTTCCTTGCCCAGATAGCGGGCCTTGGCTTCTTCGAGCTTTGCCGGTTCGCTCGCCTGGGCGAATTCGGCGCTGGCGGCGGCAACGAGTTGGTTCAGGTTTTCCATGCGCTTCAATCAAAAAAGGGAGGCCGCGGCCTCCCTTTTCCTCACAAGCTTGCTTTAGGCGCCGAGGCTGGCCTTGGCCTGGTTCGCGAGCGCGGCGAACGCCGGCTTGTCGAACACCGCCAGGTCGGCGAGCACCTTGCGATCCACCTCGATGGAGGCCTTCTTGAGGCCGTTCATCAGGGTGCTGTACTTCATGCCCAGCTCACGGGCCGCCGCATTGATACGGGCGATCCACAGGGCACGGAACTGGCGCTTGCGCTGGCGACGGTCACGGTACTGGTACTGCCCCGCCTTCATCACCGCTTCTTTGGCGATGCGATAGACGGTCGAGCGGCGGCCGCGGTAACCCTTGGCCTGATCCAGAACTTTCTTGTGGCGCGCGCGCGCCGTTACACCGCGTTTGACTCTCGGCATGTCGGCTCCTTAAGCGTTGGGAAGCATCGCGCGCACGGCTTTGACGTCGGACGCATGGATGTCCTGCGTACCGCGCAGATGGCGCTTGTTCTTCGTGGTTTTCTTGGTGAGGATGTGGCGCTTGAACGCCTGCGAGCGCTTGATGCTGCCGCTGCCGCGCACTTTGAAGCGCTTGGCGGCCCCGCTCTTGGTCTTCATCTTCGGCATCGAAGATTCTCCTTATGACACGGCGCCAGGTGTTCCCCTCCGTGGGGACGCTTGATGACCCGCTCCGCTTGTATCGCTGGCATCGTCGCCGGTGCCAGCGGAATTCCTAATGCGTCTTCGGTTGCTTCTTGGTCGGCGCGATCACCATGATCAACTGCCGCCCTTCCATCTTCGGAAACTGCTCGACCTGCCCGATGTCCTCCAGGTCGGCCTTGATGCGCTCCAGCATGCGCATGCCGAACTCCTGGTGGGCCATCTCGCGGCCGCGGAAACGCAGCGTGATCTTCGCCTTGTCTCCCTCTTGCAGGAACTTCACCAGGTTGCGCATC
>DASVZD010000233.1:0-19547 GCA_036391815.1 Rhodocyclaceae bacterium | reverse complement strand
TTGCAGCGTGCGCGGCGGTCCTCCTGGCCGGCTGCGCGACCCCGGCCGAGCGCGCCGCCCAGGCGCAGCGCGACGTCGACGAGATGATGGCCACCTACGGCCCGGCCTGCGAGCGGCTCGGCTACAAGAAGGCTTCGGATGCCTGGCGCGATTGCATCCTGCGCCTCAACACCGCCGACGCCTACCAGCGCTATCGCAGCTATCCCTGGACGACCAGCTGCTTCGGCAGCCCCGGCTTCTACCAGTGCTCGATGTTCTGAGCGGGATGGCTCGATCGCGGGCTACAGGCCGTAGCCGTACGCCTTGATGACGGCGCGGGCTTCGTCGCCCTTCAGCCATTTCATCAGCGCCTCGGGAGCGGGCTTGCCCCTGCCCTTGGCGAGGATCACGGCATCCTGGCGGATCGGCTGGTAATACTGCTGCGGCACGATCCAGGCGGAGCCCTCAATCCTGCCGTCCTTGAGCACCTGCGACAGGGCGACGAAGCCCAGCAGGGCGTTGCCGCTGGCGACATACTGGTGGGCCTGCCCGATGTTCTCGCCCATCACGAACTTCGGCTGCAGGGCATCGAGGACGCCGAGGGCCTTCATGGCTTCCACCGCCGCCGCGCCGTAGGGCGCGAGCTTGGGATTGGCGAGGGCGAGATGGTCGAAGCCGCCTTTCCTCAGCACCTCGCCGCCGGCATCGACGACCGCCGGCCGCGGCGACCACAGCACCAGCTTGCCGATGGCGTAGGTGAATTGGCTGCCCGGCACTGCGGCCTGCTCCTTCACCAGCTTCGCCGGCGTCTCGTCGTCGGCGGCAAGCAGCACCTCGAAGGGCGCGCCGTTGCGGATCTGGGCGTAGAACTTCCCGGTGCCGCCGTAGGAGATCACCAGCCGATGGCCGGTGGCCTTCTCGAAGGCCGGCGCGATGCTCTGCATGGGGGCGGTGAAGTTGGCGGCGACGGCCACCGGGACATCGTCGGCGGCGGCGCGCAGCGAAAGGCCGGCAAGCGCGAGGAACAGCAAGGCAGGGCGGGCGATCATGGCGAACCTTCGATGGCGGGTGCATGAGGAACCGGCATTATTGCACGTCGTCTTGCCAATACTTTTCCAGTCCCCAGGCGCGCATCGGCGTGTAGTCGTCGATCGAGGCGGCCACCGGGCGGGTCATCGGCACCTTGGCCAGCAGGCTCCTGCCCTCCGGCGTGCCGGCCAGTTCCAGCAGCGCGGTGCGCACGGCGGCGCGCACCTTGGCGGGAACGCGGGGATGGGCGGCCACCGGATGCGAGGGCATGTCGCGGGTGGTGTAGAGGATGCGCAGCGCGGCACGCACGTGGTCGTCGCGTTCCTCCAGCGTCTTCTGCACCCCGCCGCCCGCGTCGGCCAGGCCGTTTGCCACCGCCAGGTAGACCGAGCTGTGGGTCTTCACGTTGAGCATCTTCACTCGCACATGGAAGACTTGCTCGAGGTCCGCCTGCATCAGCAGCGAGGCGCCCAGCGCGTTGGGCGAGGGGACGGCCAGCGTCCTGCCGTCCAGTTCCCGCGGGCTCTGCAGCGGGCTGTCGCGGGGGACGACGAGAATGCCGTTGAGCGGCACGTCGTCGCGAACCAGCGGGATGTAGCCCTGGCGCCCGCTCTCGCGCAGGATGTGGTACGGGTTGGCGTAGGCGAAATCGAAGCTGCCGTGCGACAGCCCGCGTTCGAACTCGGGCACCGTGAGCGTGGTGATCAGGTTCAGCCTGACGCCGGCGCGCCGTGCCACCTCTTCGACGATCGGATTCCAGATGCTGAACAGCTGGCGCTGCGAGAACTGGGGCACGACCGCGAAGGCATAGCCTGGATCGCCGGACGCGCGTGCGCCGCCGGCGGCGATGGCCGCCAGCAGAAGAAGGGCTGCTGCAATGGTCCTGATGCTGGGCATGGCCGGGCTTCCTTGCGCGGGACATCCGCTTCCCCGTTATAGGCGAGGGCGGATGCCGCGCAAATCGGCGCGGCCGCCCGGCGTCAGTCGCGCGGCTTGGTGATGGCGGCGGAGATCGCCGCCACGATGAGCCCGACGACCACGATGGAGAGGCCGGCCCGGCCGCCCATGCTCTCGAGCTGGGCGTCTCCGCCGAGGCCCCAGCTGAGCGCATAGATCGCCAGCGAGAACAGCAGCAGGACCGCCATGCCGGCGGAAACGAAGAAAAGGTTGTGTCCCTGGAAGCGTGCGGTGGTCATGGTCTCCTCCTTCGGTGCATTACGTTTATTGGGTTCTTATTGGCATGCGGCGAAACGCGAAGCCCAATATATCCACGGCGACCGGCTGCCACAAGCGGCTCGCGCTACACCTGGCGGCCGCCGCCGCGGGCCTTGATGCAGGCCGCCAGGGCCCAGTCCATCGTCGCGAGGTGGTTGTGGAACCAATCCAGCACGGGCGCGGCCAGGAATGCCCGCGCGGCGGCGAGGTCGCCCCGGGCGGCGCCGCCGGCCAGCGCCGCCACCTCGTCGAGCACGCGCCGGTGCTCGGCCTCGTGGATGGCGATGGGCGGAAAGCCGCAGCTGCGCATGAGCCGGCTCTCGTTGTCGAAATGCGCGCGCAGGTGCTCGCGGAAGGCGTCGAACAGGCGGGGGAAGTCGGCGTCGTCGGCGCGGCGCAGCCGGCCGAGTTCGCGCAGGAATTCCTCGTGCGTGGCGTCCATCTCCGCGACGCCCAGCGCGTGCGTCTCCGGGCGCCAGGCGGGATCGTTGCTGCTGGCGTTCATCAGGCAATGCTCCGTTCCGGGAAGGGACCGGAAGTTACCACGCCGAACGCGATCAGGCGGCCTTGTCCTGCAGCGGGAAAAGGCTCAGGTAGCGGAAGGGCACGTCGTCGGCGCGCTCGGCCACGGCGCCCACCAGCCGCAGGGCCTCGACGGTGGCGGGCCGCTCGGAGACGAAGCGCCAGGCGACCGGCCCGCACGGCGCGGTGGCGCCTTCGAGCGCCTCGCGCAGGCGCTCGCGGTCGGGCGCATGCATGACGTAGCCTTCGTTGGCCATGGCGGCCGCGCCGATGCCGAGGGCGGCGCACAGCCGCTCCTTGAGCGCGGCGTCGCGGACGTCGGCGGCGGCGGCCGATCTGATCGATTCCACCACCGCCGGGTCGGCATAGCCGCCGTCCGCCGCGAACGCCGGACCCGAAGCGTCCCAGGCGTCGGCCGGGCAGACGCGCCGGGCGGGGGCGAGTTCGAGGAAGGGGTTGCGCTCGGCCGGATAGATGCGGCAGACGGCGGGCCGGCGCTCGTAGATCGCGCAGCGGTTGTCGGCGGTGAGGTTGGGGCAGCCCTTGTCGAGCGAGGCGACCAGGGTGACCAGCACCCGGATCGGCAGCACGCCGCTGGCCGCGGCGAACGAACGCGTGCGCTTGTAGGCGGCGACGGGATCCTCGGCCGGCGGCTCCATCGGCCAGGGGATGGCTTCGCAGAGCACCTGGACCGGGTTTCCGTCGGCCAGCCAGGACCGCGCTTCCGCCACGGACAGCGAAAGCTTGAACCTTCGGCAGCACTCGCCGCACTGCGTGCAGTGGAAATTGAGCGTCATGTCCGGACCCCGCGTCGAGGTCTCCATGGTACCAATGGTCATTGACATGCGCTTGACGTAGGAATCGGCCGACAGGGTTCGCCCTTACGGCCGATCCATTGACGTGCCGCCGTCGTTGGCATACGGTGGTCGCCTCTTTCCGCACGCTTCCTCCGCGCATGGAGCACCGTGGGTCCGCTTCGCCGCTGCCGCTGATACCGTGGAACGCGGTCCGGCTGCCGTCGCTGCGCTGGTTTGCCGCAACGGCAGTCACCTGCGCGGTGCTGACCGGCGTGATGGGCTCGTTCTACTCGAGCAACGGGCTCGCCAGCATCTTCTCGCCGTCTTCGGGCGTGGCCCTCGCGGCCGTGCTGCTCGGCGGCATGGAACTCGCGGCCGCGGTCTACGTCGGCGTCCTCGCCGGGCAGCTCTGGGCAGGTGCCTCCCCGGGGGCCGCCGCGGTCATCGCGCTGGGCTGCGCGCTCCAGCCGCTGCTGGGCGCCTGGCTGCTCAGCCGCAAGAAGGCGTTCGACACATCGCTGTCGTCGCTGCGCGAGTTCTTCCGCCTGTGCTGGCTGGGCGGGGTGCTGAGCCCGGCGGTCAACGCGCCGCTGCGGGCGGCCGGGCTGCTGCTGGCGGGCAGCATCGGGCACGGCGCGTACTGGCACGAGGTCGCCCACTGCTGGATGGCGTGCACGTTGGGCATCATCGTCGCCACCTCGCTGGTCCTCATATGGCGGCGGCTGCCGCGCCGGCCGTGGAGGCTGGCGGAGGCCGCCCTGCTGGCGATCGTCTCGGTGCTGATCGGCCAGGTGGTGTTCCTCGACTGGTTCCACGACCTGCTCGGTTCCTACGGCCGCTCCTACTGGATGTACCTGCTGATCGCCTGGGCGGCGGTGCGCCTGGGCGTCCACGGTGTGCTGCTGCTGGTCACCACGGCCATCGTGCAGATGTTCATCGGCGTGGCGCTCGGCAAGGGGCTGTTCGCCGACGACCTGCTGGCGACGCACCTGCTCAACGCGTGGGTGTTCACCCTCACCCTCGCGCTGGTCGGCATTTCGCTGGCCATCGCCTTCGCCGAGCGCGAGCGGGCGGAATCGGACCTGCGCAAGCTGTCGCTGGCGGTCGAGCAGAGCCCGGCGACCATCGTCATCACCGACCTCGCGGGGCGCATCGAGTACGTGAACCCGGCGTTCGCCTCGGCCTCCGGCTATGCGGCGACGGAGGCGATCGGGCGCAATCCCCGCATCCTCAAGTCGGGCCATACGCGGCCCGAGGTCTACGAGGAGCTGTGGCGAACGCTGGAGTCCGGCGAGGTCTGGCGCGGCGAGTTCACCAACCGGCGCAAGGACGGGTCGATCTACGTCGAAACGGTGACCATCTCGCCGCTGCGCCAGCCCGACGGCAGTGTCAGCCACTACGTCGGGGTGAAGACGGACATCACCGAGCTCAAGCAGGCGATGGCCCGCATCGAGGAGAGCGAGAGCCGCCTCCAGCTGGCGAAGTCGGCCGCGGGGCTCGCCATCTTCGACCGCGACATGATGAACGGCACCTACAGCTGGGACGAACGCGCACGCGAATTCTGGGGCGTCGGGCCCGACGAGCCGATCAGCTTCGCCACCTTCATGGCGGGCGTGCATCCCGAGGACCGCGGCATCCCGCTGGCGGCGCTCGACCGGGCGCTCCATCCGCGCGGCGACGGCCGCTATGCGGCCGAGTACCGCGTGGTGAACCGCAAGGACGGCGGCACCCGGCACATCTCCGCCACCGGCCAGGTGCTGTTCGAGAAGGGCCGCGCCGTACGCATCGTCGGCACCATGAAGGACGTCACTGCCGAGAAGCGGCTCCAGCAGGAACTGCTGGAGCGGCGCGGCGAGATGGAACAGCTGGTCAAGCAGCAGGTGGCGGCGCAGACGGCGGCCGCCATCGCGCACGAGCTCAACCAGCCGCTGGTATCGGTGTCGGCCTACAGCGAGGCGGCGCTGCGCATGCTGGATACCGGCGCCAAGCAGCCCGAGAAGCTGCGGCGCGCGCTGGAGGGCGCCATGGAGCAGGCGCACCGCGCCGGACATACGCTCCACGAGCTGCTCGACTTCCTGCGCTACGGCGACGACAAGGCGGAGCCGGTCGACGTCAATCGCCTGGTCCACGAGTCGCTGGAGATCGCGAAGGAAAGCGGCTACGGCGGCTTCCGTCCGGTGCTCGAACTGGGCACCGGCCTTCCCGAGGTCGCGGCCAACCGGCTGCAGTTGCAGAAGGTGTTCGTCAACCTGCTGCACAACAGCATCGATGCCATGCGGGAGGCGGGCGTCCCGGCCGCCCGGGCGACGATCCGCATCCGCACGGCGCGCGACGGCGACAGCATCCGCGTCACCGTGCAGGACAGCGGGCCGGGGCTCGAGGGCGAGACGGCCAGCCACGCCTTCGATCCCTTCTTCACCACCAAGCCGAACGGCGTCGGCCTCGGGCTGGCGATCAGCCGCGCGCTGGTCAAGGCCCACGGCGGCCAGCTCTGGGCCGACGCCGGCAGCGGCTCCGGCGCGGTCTTCCACTTCACCATTCCGGTCCCGACATGATTGCCGATGCCACCGTCTTCGTCGTCGACGACGATCCCGCCGTGCGGGAATCCCTGACGCTGCTGCTCGAACAGGAGGAGTTCGCCATCATGGCGTTCGAGAGCGCCGAAGCCTTCCTGGCCGTCTGCGCGGCGGCGCCGCCGCGTGCCTGCGTGGTCGCGGACATCAGCATGCCGGGCATGGACGGCATGCAGCTGCAGGAGGAGTTGTCGCGGCGGGGAGTCTCGCTGCCGCTGGTGTTCCTCACCGGGCACGGCGACATCCCGATGAGCGTGCGCGCGATCAAGGCAGGCGCCATCGATTTCCTCACCAAGCCGATCACCGGCCAGGCCCTGCTGCGCAGCGTGCGCGAAGCGCTGCGCGAAAGCGAGCGCTTGAGCCTCGCCGCGGAGCGGAACGAATCGGCCAGCGCGCGCATCGCGGCGCTGACGGACCGCGAGCGCGAGGTCATGGAACTGGCGGCCACCGGCATGAGCAACAAGGAGATCGCCCGGCGGCTCGGCATCAGCCACCGGACCGTCGAGATCCACAAGGCCCGCGTCATGCACAAGACGCACTCGGACAGCCTGCTCGAGCTGGCCCGCATCGCCGAAGCGGCGCGGCTGTCGACCGACGGACGCGCATAAGGGCGCTTCCTTATAAGCGGCCGCGCGTATTTATCCGGAGTACGCCGTCGGGCTAGTCTCTGTCCTAACGCGGACTCCTCCCAGGCCTCTTGTTGGGCCTTCGGTGCCGGACCGCAAGGCCCGGCACCGCCTTTCTTCCCGGGTCCGCCGTCGTTCGACCAAGGAGCCGCCGCGATTGCCGCAAGCCCTTCACGGAGTGGCTGCGCGCCTCCTGAAGGGGAGGGGCGGAGGCCACGGGCGGCCGGGCGTTGCCCCGGCTGCTATGTCCGCATCACCGGGTCGGGCGATGGTTCCGACCGTGCGCTGGCGAGTGACGCGGACCTTCACACCTGCGGCGCATGATTGCGCTGACCGCGCAGGCGCCCGTGATGGCTTCATTCTGGATCACGGCAGCCGCCGCCAGCGCAGCGGCAAGGCCGCGTTCAGGAACGCACCACCTTGAGGACGGCGCGGCGGTCCTCGTCGGCTTCCACCAGCAGGCGGTAGCGGGTGTCCGACACCCGCGCGAGCAGCGTCGCCTTGTACTGCTCGCGGCGCGCCCATTCGAGCAGGGCTGCCGCAGCCAGCACCAGCGTCGAATAGACGATCAGCATGAAGATGTCGCGCTGCACGAGTCCGTCGAAGGCGGCGTAGGGCTTCACGAAGAAGAAGAAGGCGACCGGCAGGCTGGCGAGGTAGCTCGCCAGCGCGGGCCGGAAGCCATACAGGAAGGCGATCACCACGGCATTCACCGCGAAGAACAGCAGCGGCAGATGGTCCTCGAGGTAGGGATGCAGTGCGAAGCGGATGGCCGATGCCGCCAGCATGCCGAGCAGTCCCACCACGTAGGGTTCGGGGCCGGCCGGGGCCCAGCGCTTGGCGTTCCTGATCTCCATGGCGCGATTCTATTGCGGCGGCGGCGGCCGCGCTGTCAGCGGGGTGTCAAGAAAGACCGTCAGCATTCCCGGGCTGCATTGAAACGCTCAGGCAATGAACCAGAGGGAACCCGAACAACAACCGCGCCACGCCGTCATCATGCTGCACGGGTTGTGCGGCACGGCGGTCGAGATGGGAGCGATCCCCAAGGCGCTCGAACGGCTGGGCTACACCGTCTGCGCGCCCGACGTGCCGGCCTACACCGCGCATCTCGTGACGCCCGGCCTCGCCTCGAACTGGGAAGCATGGTGCGACTGCGTCGACGCCGAGGTGTCGCGCCTGCGGCAGACGCACGAGACGGTGTCGCTGTGCGGGCTCAGCATGGGGGCCACGCTGGCCCTCGCCACGGCGATCCGCCGGCAGGACATCCTGGCGGTGGTGGCGCTGTCGCCGATCCTGCGCTACGACGGCTGGGCCATTCCCTGGTATTCGCCGCTGCTGGAACTGCCTTACCGGCTGGGCTTCCGGAACTGGTCGTACAAGGAAAGCGAGCCCTATGGGCTGAAAAACGTCGAGATGCGCCGGCGGGTGGCGCGGGCGCTCGAGAAGGACGGCGTCGCCGAAATCGGCGCGGCGGCCATCCCCGCGCGCCAGCTCGACGCCGCCAAGAAGATGATGGGCTTCGTGCGGCGCTCGCTGGCGCGGGTCACCAGCAAGCTCGCCGTCATCCACGCCATCGACGACGAGACCGCCGCGCCGCGCAATGCCGAACTGATCGTCCGGAACGTCGGCAGCGAGGTGCGCAAGGCGGTGTGGCTGGGCGATTGCTACCACATCGTCACCTTCGACAACGAGCGCGAGATCGTGACCAACGAGACCGTGCGCTTCATCAACAAGTCGACGCGTTCCTACGACGAGGACCGGGCGCACCGGCAGTCGGAGGGCCGCTCCCCGCTGCGGGATCGCCGCGTCAGACCAGCGCGACTGCCTTGATCTGAGCGAACACCTTGCGGCCGGGCTTGAGCTCGAGGCCGCAGGCGGAGCGCCGCGTCAGGCGGGCGACGATCGCGGAGGGACCCACGCCGAGCTTGACCAGCGCGAGCGCCGGATGCGCTTCGTCGGCAAGCTCGATCACGGTGGCGGGCAAGGTGTTGAGGATGCTCGATTCGTGGCTCGGCTCGAGCGCCACGCTGACGTCGCGCGCCAGCACGCGCACGCGCACGCGCTGCCCGAGCGCGTGGCCGCCGTCGCGCACCCAGAGCGAGCCGCCGCCGAATTCGATGCGCGCCAGATGCCAGTTCTCGTCGCGTTCGGCGACGCGGCCGTCGAGCACGACGCCGGCGTCGTCGCCGAGGCGCAGCGGCAGGTCGAGGCGCGCCAGCGTGTCGACCAGCGGACCCTGCGCCAGGGCGCGGCCGCCTTCCATCACGACGATGTGATCCGCCAGCCGCGCGACCTCGTCGGGCGCGTGGCTGACGTAGAGGACGGGAATCTCCAGTTCGTCGTGCAGCCGTTCCAGGTAGGGCAGGATCTCGTTGCGGCGGCCGACGTCGAGCGCCGCCATCGGCTCGTCCATCAGCAGCAGGCGCGGGCTGGTGAGGAGCGCCCGGGCGATGGCGACGCGCTGGCGCTCGCCGCCGGAAAGCCGGTCCGGGTAGCGCTCGAGCAGCTGGCCGATGGCGAGCAGTTCGACCGCGCGCTCCGCGGCGACGCGGCGCTCGCCGGCGGCGATGCGGCGCAGCCCGAAGTCGAGGTTGCGCCGGACGGTAAGATGGGGGAACAGGCGCGCATCCTGGAACACGTAGCCGATCGGGCGCCGGTGCGTCGGCAGGAACACGCCTTCGTCCTGCCAGCGGTCGCCCGCGACCTCCAGGCGTCCCTCGGCGCGCCGTTCGAGGCCGGCGACGCAGCGCAGCAGCGTGGTCTTGCCCGAACCCGAGGCGCCGAACAGCGCGGTGACGCCGCGGCCGGGAAGCTCGAGGTCGACGTCGAGCGTGAAGGCCGGATAGGCCAGGCGGAAGCGCGCGCGGATGTTCATGCCGGGCGCTTCCGCTTGAGCAGGTTCAGTGCCAGCAGCACGGCGAACGAGAAGGCCAGCAGGCCGCCGGCCAGCCAATGCGCCTGACCGTATTCGAGCGCCTCGACGTGGTTGTAGATCGCCATCGACAGCACCTGGGTCTTGCCCGGGATGTTGCCGCCGATCATCAGCACGACGCCGAATTCGCCGATGGTGTGCGCGAAGGCCAGCACGGCGCCGGTGATGAAGCCGGGCCGCGCCAGGGGGACGGCCACCGAGAAGAAGGCGTCCCAGGGGCTCGCGCGCAGCGTTGCGGCCGCTTCCAGCGGCGCCTCGCCGATCGCCTCGAATGCCTGCTGGAGCGGCTGGACGACGAAGGGCAGCGAGTAGATCACCGAGGCGGCCACCAGACCGGCGAACGTGAAGGGCAGCAGGCCGAGGCCGGCGGATTCGGTGAGCCGGCCGAGCGGGCCATCGGGGCCGAGCAGCACCAGCAGGTAGAAGCCGAGCACCGTCGGCGGCAGGATCAGCGGCAGCGTCACCAGCGCGCCGACGGCATCGCGCAGGCGCCCGCGGGCGCGCGCCAGCCACCAGGCGAGCGGGGTGCCGACGATCAGCAGCAGGAGGGTCGCGCTGCCGGCCAGGCGCAGCGTCAGCCAGATGGCCTGGAGGTCGTCGTCTGACATCTAGGCGGAGTCCGTGCGAGGGGCCATGCGGGCGATCAGCACAGCGCGCGGTCGCCGAGTTCGCGCCGGAAGAAGACCTTCCAGTCCGCGTCTGCGGTGTTGCGGGCGGCCAGCGGCGCGAAGCGCGCGTGCAGGAAATCCGCCAGGTGCCGGCTGCTGGGCAGTCCCAGGTCCTGCCACAGCGGATTCCCCTGCATGGCGGCGGAGGCGACGGCGTAGGCGAGCCAGGCCGAAGGCTCCGAGGGCTCGCTGCGGCCTTCGAGCAGCAGGTGCAGGAGGCCGCCGAAGTCGTCGTCGGCGCCGGGCGGCGTGGCGCCGTTTTCGAGCGCGAGCCCCAGGAAGAACTCGTTGAGCAGCTTCTGGAAACGGGCCTCCGAAAGGCCGCGGATAAGGGGCTTGCGGTTCTCCTTGAGCGCCATGCCCATGACGCCGGCCAGCACCAGAGTATCGAGATCCCGCGGCCGCCTGGCCTGGAAGAGCAATTCGCGTACGGCATTTTCCATATGAGCGAATCATGCAAGAAGTTGGCGGAAGAGGGAAGCCCCGCGCCGGAACTCGCCTTCCCGGATGCTCATCTAACCTGCTGAAGGGCATCGGAGGCGGACGCGGCGCGTCGGTCTCCCGACTCCGGACTGCCGGCCGCCGAATCCACTCCGATGGTTGCTTGGTTCATTTGAATGGAGGCAGTCATGGCAAACATCACCCGCTTTTCGCCGCTGCGCTCGCTCGAACGCTTCTCGCCGTTCGACGAACTCGAGCGCATGCTGGAAACCTTCCGCATGCACCCGCTGGCCGGCACGGCGAGCGGCTTCGGCGAGATGCGGCTCGACGTGTCGGAGGACGAAAAGGCCTATCAGGTCAAGGCGGAGATGCCCGGGGTGTCGAAGGACGACATCAAGATCGCGGTCGAGGGAAACCAGGTGACGATCTCGGCCGAGGTCAAGCAGGAGCAGGGCGGCGAAGCCCGCAGCATGCTGTGCTCGGAATGCTTCTACGGCCAGTTTTATCGCTCCTTCACGCTGGGGCAACCCGTCGATGACGAGAAGGCCGACGCCAAGTACGAGAACGGCATCCTGATGCTGATGCTGCCCAAGAAGGCGGGCGGCGCGGCGCACAAGCTGACCGTCCACTGATTATCGGAGGCAGACATGAACGCGAAGATGAAGCACTGGCAGGACCCGGCCAACATCGTGCTGGGATTGTGGATGATCGTTTCTCCCTGGGTGCTGGCGTACAGCGGCGACGCTCCGGCGACGTCCAACGCCGTCATTATCGGGGTGGTGGTCGCCGTTCTGGCGGCACTGGAGTTGTTCAACGTCACGGCGTGGGAGGAATGGGTGAATTTCATCCTGGGCATCTGGCTGGTGATCTCGCCCTGGGTGCTGCGCTTCAGCGCCGACCGGACGGCGACGTCCAACGACGTGGTGCTGGGCATCGTGATCGCCGTGCTGGCGATCTGGGCGCTGGGCACCGACCGGGACATCGGCGGCTGGTGGAGCCATCCGACGACCCAATAGGACCGGGTCTGGTGGTTTCTCTATGACGTTTGCCGGATTGTGCGGCAGCGCCCGGGGTGACAGAATGCCGCCGGCATTCTGCCAGCCACACGAGCCCCCCGGCAGGAGAAGCCGATCGCGCCGCCAGACACCTCCGCGCGTACCTGTTGAATGCAGCGACGTGCGGAGGAAGCCATGCGGAACCAGGCGGTTGAAAGCGAAGCGGAGCCGGAACAATCGGGAACGGCGTGCGGCGGCGTCGTCCGCCTGGGGCCCGGCGTGACGCTTTCGGACATGCGCGTGGCGCCAAGCGTGGATGGGCAGTGCCTGCTCGTCTACTGCCGCGACCGCATCGTGGCGTTGCTGTGCGCCATGGGCAGCGACGTCGAGGCATTCGAGTTCGCCAACTCGGAGCGCATCGGCGCGACGGACCTGCTCGACAGGATCGCGCCGCCGCCCGCCGACGCCGATATCGCCTGAGCCGATCGGCCCGCCGCCGATGCGGACAAAATATTTTCAGGTACCCTCGATTTTTTTTGCGCCCCTGCGTATAATGCGCGGCTCCTAAGCGCCCGTAGCTCATCTGGATAGAGTACTTGGCTACGAACCAAGGGGTAGGGAGTTCGAATCTCTCCGGGCGCGCCAGGATTACCAAGGGGTTGCAGAGATGCAACCCCTTTTCTATTTGCGCCTGACACGCACCCGAAGCGGGGAGTACGACCGCCGGACGGTACTGTTGTGTCGCGCATCTCTAGCGCAACCGAGGGAGTGGCAGCCGGCGAGAAGCGGAAACGCTGGCGAGTCCAGGGGCCGGCCGTTCCTCGGCAATGGCAGTCGGTGCATTGCCTTGCCACCCCCAGCGCTAAGAATCCGAGCCCCTCATTTGCCTGGGACGAATTTGGACGTCGTTTAGACATGCAGGGGCAGTGAGCAGGCCATGTCTCGATTCAATGACCCAATTGGCTATGACTAAGGTGATAATATCGAAACAAGGTTGGAAGTGTTGAATTCCCAGTTGCGAGAGGCTGCGACGACGGAGCATGGTGACCTTGGTGATTCACGCCCCCGATGGTCAACATCGGCAGACAGCGTCGATCGGCGAATCGGTACGCGATCTGCTGGACGGCACCGAACTGAGGGTGCGTGCCGCTTGTGGCGGAACCGGGACTTGTGGCGCCTGCGCCGTGCGCCTGGTTGGAGGCGACGTCTCGTCACCGACGGCAGCCGAATGCCTGAAGCTCAGCCGGGATGAGCGTGAAGCCGGAGCGCGGCTTGCCTGCCAGCTTCGGCTCCTGGGCGATGCCGAAATTCAGCTGGATGACCCGGCGCCGCCGTCCGAATGGAAGAGCATTCCACCAGGGCATCTGCGCACCGTGGATGCACGCTTGCCGCAGCTTGCCGCCAACGTCTATGGCGTCGCCGTCGATCTGGGAACGACGCATATTCGAGTCGCGCTCTGGGACAGGCGGCGCGGCAAGCGCATCGCCACTCGGCGCGGCCCCAACCCTCAGGGAACGTATGGTTCGGACGTGCTGAATCGTCTCGATGCCGCGCGTCGCTCTGCGCAGCACGCGGCCGAGCTCGCCGGGCTTGCACGTACCGCTGTCGTTCAAGCGATCCGCGACATCCTTGCGCGCGATGTCGGGGAAGTGACGCCGATGTTGGCGGAGATCGGTGAAGTCTTCGTTGTCGGCAATACGGCCATGCTTGCTCTGCTGACGGGGCATGGCAGCGAGGCATTGGTCGATCCGGCCAACTGGCAGGCCCCCATAGACTGCCGGCCTGCCGATGAGGCGGCCTGGCAGGCGCAGTGGTCCATGCCCCATGCCGAGATCACGCTGCCGGCCCCGGCGGGAGGCTTCGTCGGATCCGATCTTCTTGCCGACATGTTGGCGACCCGGCTGACCGATGGGCCGCCGGGCTCGCTGTTGCTCGATGTCGGCACGAATACCGAGATCGCCCTTTGGGATGGCGAGACCGTCCATGTCACTTCGGTACCGGGTGGCCCGGCCTTCGAAGGCGTCGGCATTCGACACGGCATGCCCGCCGAGGCGGGCGCCGTCTATCGCGTGCGGGAAGCGGGCAGCGGTTACACGCTCGATACGGTCGGCGGCGGCGAGGCCAAGGGATTCTGCGGCTCCGGGCTCGCCGATGCAATTTCGGTGCTCTTGTCGGCGGGCAAGCTCAAGCCGTCGGGCCGATTTGCCACAGCGCCCGGCCCCGATGGCTTTGCGCTGGATCCGGCCAACTTCCGAACAGCGGTCACCGGAATCGACGTCGACGCCTTCCAGCGCGCCAAGGCGGCCGTTGCCGCCGCAATGGTCCAACTCCTGCGCGAGGCTGGCATGGACTGGACCGGCCTGCGCCGCTTGTGCGTCTGCGGTGCCTTCGGTCATACCTTGAATATCGAAAACGCCCAATCCGTGGGTCTCTTGCCGCCGGTCGACGCCGGGATCATCGAATTGCACGCCGACGCAAGCCTCGCCGGCTGCGAACTGGGCTTGCTGTCGGTCGACGGTTCGGAACGCTTCGCGGCATTGGCAGCAAGAGTCAAGATCATCAACCTGTCCCGGGCCGCGGGCTACGAGGATCGATACATCGATCATCTGCGCTTGCGCCCGATGAGGCACGCTGCCGCAGATTCGCAAAATGGGAGGACGCATGCTTGATCGTATCGTGAAGGCTTACAGCGAGGCCGTCTTCGAGACCGACAAGGAAGCAGCCTTCGATGTCGTCCATAAGGCGCTTTCGGACGGAGTGACGCCCGAGGACATTGTCTTCAAGGTCGTGATCCCGGCGGTTGAAGAGATGATGTCGAACATCACCAAGGACCCGGATGCGAATCTTGCCCAGCACTTCATGACCGCGCAGATTGCCGCCGAAGTGACGGAGAAGATGCTGGTAAAGTTCGCGCATCCGCCCGAGATCGTCGGCCGGGTCGTGATCGGGACCGCCCATGGCGACCTGCACTCGCTCGGCAAGCGCATCGTGATGGGCTGTCTCAAGGCCTTGATGGTCGATGTCACGGATCTCGGTGTCAATGTTCCCGCCGAACGATTCGTCGATGCCGCCTTGTCCGACGGCGCGAGCGTCATCGCGATATCGGCAATGATGGTGCATACGGCCACCGGCGAGAACGGCGCCCGCAAGGTGCGCCAGATCCTCAAGGATCGCGGCCTGGAGGAGCGGTTGAAGCTGGTGGTTGGCGGCGCCCCCTACCGTTTCGACAACGAGCTCTACAAGACCGTCGGGGCCGACGCCTGGGCGGCGGACGGCGTCAATGCGGGCCGGGTGATCGTCGAGCTCATCGAGCAGGCAAAGACGGCATGACGCCCCTCGAAATCCTCGCCGCAGCGGTCAACGGCACCCCGGCGCCGCGAATTCCCGTCTTCTGCAACCTGCTCGATCATGGGCCGCGTGAGCTGGGAATGTCGCAGAAGGATTACTACGCGAACGGCGAGCATGTGGCAGCCGGCCAGCTGAAGCTGCGCGCGCGCTACGGCTATGACAACGTATGGAGCCTGTTCTACGTCGGCAAGGAAGCCGAATTCCTGGGATGCCGGGAGATCCTCTATACGGAGGACGGTCCTCCCAACGTGGCCGATTTCGTCATCCAGAGCTACGACGACGTCGCCAAGCTGGCGGTCCCGGAGGACATCACCGCTCATCCGGCGTGGGCAGCGACGGCGAAGTGCCTGGAGATACTGCGGGATGAAGTGGGGGCCACTCACCCGGTTTGTGCCTACCTGACAGCATCGACGACGCTGCCGGCCCTGTTGATGGGCATGGACAAGTGGATGGAACTGCTGCTCAACGGCCCCATCGACGTACGCGATGAACTGCTGAGAAAGTGCTCGGACTTCTTTCAAAAGGAGGTGGCGGCCTATCGCGCGGCCGGCGCGAACGTCCTCGTCTATTCCACGCCCTTTGGTTCCACTTCCTTCGTCGGCATGCGGCGCTTCAAGGAGTTCTCCATGCCCTGGATGAAGAAGGACCTGGCGCCGGGAGGCATCGACAACATCGTTTACTACTGCGGCATGGCGCCCTTCAACAACGTCATCGGGCAAGTGATGGACGAACTCAAGATCGGCGTCCATTACATCAGTCCGCTGGCCGATCTGGCCGAAGCGAAGGCGATCATCGGCACCAAGGGGCTCACATGCGGTGTCATCGACGATATCAAGATGATTCGATGGACGCCGGAACAGACCCGGGCCGAAGTCAAGCGCATCTGTGAAATCGGCATGCCGGGACAGCATTTTCTGTTCGGCACGGGCGTGATGCCGCTGGGCGTGCCCGAGGCCAATATCCGGGCGATGCTCGATGCGGCATTCGAGTTTGGAGTCTATTCATGAAGACCCGCGAACCTGACGCCGCTGTGCGCAAGCCCTTGACGATGGTGGGCTGCGGCATCCTGCACAAGGAAGTGGATTACCTCATCAAGAAGAACGACTGGCGCATCGAGACGCGGTTTCTCGTTTCCTCGCTGCATAACTATTTCGACCAGCTCTACAAGACGCTCGACGACGCGCTCGCCCGCGACGACAGGGACGGACGCGAGACGATCGTCTTCTACGGCGCCTGCCATCCGCGGATGGACAACCTCATCCATGAACACGGCACGATTCGTACGCAGGGCCAGAACTGCATCGTCATGCTGCTCGGCTACGAGAAATTCATGGAGGAGCTCGGGCTGGGCGCATATTTCCTGCTGGAGGACTGGGCGCTCACCTGGGAGCCCATGATCACCGAGTGTTTCGGCAAGAACACGGCTGTGGTTCGCGAAATCTTCCACAGCGGCCACCAGAAGATGATCGCGATCCGCACGCCGTGTTCCGGCGATTTCACCGACGCGGCCGAGGCCGCCGCGGCTTTCGTCGACCTGCCGCTCGAATGGATGGACGTCACGCTCGACCACCTGGAGTCCGTCCTGACCGACGTCATCCGCCGAAAGCAACAGGGCGAAGCATGACCGACCGTGAAGTCACCGAGCTTGGCGACGAAGTCGCGCGACTGAAGGATCGCGTGCGCAAGCTGGCGGAGGAGAAGTCCTATCTTCAGTTGATCGTCCGACTGATAGAGCGCGTCAATCCGCTGTCGAGGCTGACCGACATGGTCCGCGAGATGCTCTATGCGATCGTGGAGACCATCGGCGGCACCAACATCAAGCTCTATTACTGGCTGGACGGCGAACTGCGGTATCTCGACTTCCTCGGCGAGGAAAAGGCGCTTCCGGCGATCGACGACCCCGAGGTCAGTCACGTCGCGGAGAGCCGCGAGTTCTTCGAGCGCAATAGCGAGCCTGAGGACGCGTTGATGAGAGGCGGTTACATTCCCGGTGCCTGGACCTGGATCTTCCCGCTGATGGTCGGTCGCGAACTGGTCGGCGTCATCAAGCTCGAGAACATCCACATCATCGGCGCTTCGCTGCGAAACTATTTGCCGATATTCTTCAGCCACGCGGCACTGATTCTGAGCAACGAAGTCCGCAACGCAGGCCGCCGCAAGGCCCAGGCCGAACTGCAGCAGCACCGCGATCACCTGGAACGGCTGGTCGAGCAGCGCACGGCCGACCTGTCGCTGGCCAAGGAAGCCGCCGAGGCTGCCAGCCGAGCCAAGACGGCGTTCCTCGCCAACATGAGCCATGAGCTGAGAACGCCGCTGCACGGCGTGATGGGCATGACGGCCCTGGCCTTGCACCGTGCCACGGATCCTGAGCAGAGGGAATACCTGACCAAGATAGCGCGCGCCTCGCAGCATCTGGCGGAAGTCATCAACGATATTCTCGACATCTCCAAGATCGAAGCCGACCATCTCGCTCTGGACGAAAAGGGCTTCACACTGGGCGAGATCCTGAACACCCTGCTGAGCGCGACGGAGCAAACCGCGAGGGAGAAGGGACTCGGAATGGCGGTCGACGTCGAGGCTCAACTCGTCGGGCTGCCCTTGATAGGAGATGCGCTGCATCTAGGGCAGATCATGCTCAACTTGGCCGGCAACGCCATCAAATTCACCGACAAGGGTTCCGTGGGCGTTACCGTCTCTCTGCTGGAAGACGGCGATGCCGATGTCTTCGTGCGCTTCAATGTTCGGGATACCGGCATAGGAATTTCGCCCGAAGACCAACAGCAGTTGTTCAAGCCGTTCGTACAGGTCGACTCCTCGACCACGCGAAGATATGGTGGTACGGGATTGGGGCTGGCCATCAGCAAGCGCCTGGCCGAAGCGATGGGCGGCAGCATCGGGGTGGAAAGCCAAACCGGCTTGGGGAGCACCTTCTGGTTCACGGCGAGACTCAAGAAGGGAAACCGGCAGTCGCATGGCGCGCAGGCACCGGCTGCCGACTCCGCCAAGGCCATTCTGCGGCGCGACCACCGGGACAAGAGACTGCTGCTCGTCGAGGATGACGAAGACAGCCGCTTCCTGGCGCTGAGACAACTCAAGGACATCTGGCCGGCTATCGACGTCGCCGAAGATGGCGTCGAGGCCATAGACCGCGTCCACCAGACGCGTTACGACCTGATCCTCATGGACATGCAGATGCCTCGCATGGGCGGGCTGGACGCCACTCGCGCCATCCGGCACATGCCGAACGGCGCCGAGGTCCCGATCCTGGCCATGACGGCCAACGTATTCGAGGAAAATGTGAAGCAATGCCAGGCGGCCGGGATGAATGACTTCATCGCCAAGTCCGTCAGTTCGGAAGCGCCGTTCGAGATGCTCCTGAAGTGGCTGTCCCCGCAGGGGCCTAAGTAGAATGGCGATGCCGCCCGTCGGGGAGGCTGCCTCGCGGAGACTAGCCAGATATTGTCGCTCCCTTGGATTTTCGGTCTTGTCCGCTTCCCGCAAGTAAGGAAACGGTTTGCTTCATGATTGCAACTCCTAGCGCTAAATCCACGTCGACAGGTAGACCGCAACTCCCAGGCGGAGATAAAACCATGTCACGACTGCTCGTCCGAAACTTTGGCCTATCGATTGACGGATATGGGGCCGGCGTGGAGCAGAGTCTCCAGCATCCGCTTGGCGTCAGGGGACTTGAGTTGATGGAGTGGTTCTTCCAAACCAGCGTGTGGGGCAAGATGCATGGACACGCTGGCGGCGAAACGGGTGTCGACAACCAAGTAGCCGAGCAAGGATTTCTCGGAATCGGTGCTTGGATCATCGGACGCAATATGTTCGGACCTGTTCGCGGACCCTGGCCCGATGAAAGCTGGAAGGGGTGGTGGGGTGAAGATCCGCCCTACCACTGTCCGGTGTTCGTTCTGACCCATCATCCGCGGACGTCGTTGAAGATGACTGGGGAAACCGAATTCCATTTTGTTACCGATGGAATTCAAGCGGCTTTGGCGTTGGCTAGAGCGGCGGCAGGCGATCTTGATGTCCGCATTGGTGGAGGCGTTGCAACTATTCGGCAGTTTTTGCAGGCGGGATTAGTGGATGAAATTCATATCGCGCTTAGTCCTGTGCTGCTCGGAGCCGGAAAGCAGCTTTGGGAAGGCCTGAATGCTCATGAACGCGGCTACGAATGCGTCCAAACAATCGCTGGCGAGCGCGCTACCCATCTGGTTCTGAGGCGGCGAGTCGCAACGACGCATCCCGGCGACTGACGAGGCCCGATTCGAGCCGTCGGGGATGATGCAGCATTCGACAGCGGATACTACGCGTACAGAACCGAGGCAATGTCCAACTGGACGTGGAGGCAATCGGGCAACGGGCGCGGCGCTCTCATCGGCACGCTTCCGTCCTGCCCTGAAATATCTGCAGGCATAC
>DASVZD010000232.1:0-2810 GCA_036391815.1 Rhodocyclaceae bacterium | reverse complement strand
GCAGGGCGAGCAGTCGGTGCTGGTGGTCGGGCCGAACAACACGCTGGCGCCGAGGAAGATCGTCGCAAAAACCCGCGTCGGCAACCAATGGGTGGTCGAGCAGGGCCTGGCGCCCGGCGAACTGCTGGTGGTCGAGGGACTGGCCAAGCTCAAGCCCGGAACCGTCGTCCAACCCGTGCTGGTCGCCAGCGGGACGCCAACCGCCGCCGCCCCGCCCGCCGATTCCCGCGCCCCGGGGCCGCACTAGCCGGCGATGTTCAACTTCTTCATCGACCGGCCCGTCTTCTCGACGGTGATCTCGCTGATCATCACCCTGGCCGGCGCGCTGGCCGGGTTCAACCTGCCGATCGCCCAGTATCCGCAGATCGTGCCGCCGCAGGTGCAGGTGACGACCGCCTTCCCGGGCGCCAACGCCGACGTCGTGACGCAGTCGATCGCCGCGCCCATCGAGCAGCAGGTGAACGGCGCCAAGAGCATGATCTACATGGACTCGAAGAGCGCCAACGACGGCAGCTACAACCTGACCGTCACCTTCGACGTCGGCACCAACCAGGACCTCGATGCCGTCGACGTGCAGAACCGCGTCGCCATCGCCCAGCCTTCGCTGCCGCCCGACGTGGTGCGCCAGGGCATCACCATCCGCAAGCAGTCGACGGACTTCCTCGAGGTGCTGGCCGTCACCGCGCCGCACGGCGAATACGACTCGACCTTCCTCAGCAACTACGCGCTGCTTAATCTGCAGGACGCCCTCTCGCGCATCCCGGGCGTCGGCTACGTCCGCCTGTTCGGCGCGCGCGACTACAGCATGCGCATCTGGCTCGATCCGGACAAGATGGCGCGGCTCGGGGTGACGGCCGGCGACGTCCAGCGGGCGATCCAGGAGCAGAACGTGGCCGTCCCCGCCGGGCGCATCGGCGTGCCGCCGGTCCCGCCCGGGCAGCAGATGCAGTACACGGCGACAGTGCGCGGCCGGCTCAGCGATCCCGCCCAGTACCAGGACATCGTGCTCGGCGCGGCGCCGGGCGGGCAGATCGTGCGCCTGCGCGACGTCGCGCGCATCGAGCTCGGCGGCGCCGACTACACGGTGAACGTCCAGGAAAACGGCATCCCAGGCATTTTCATCGGCATCTTCCTGGGGCCGGACGCCAATGCGCTCGACGTCGCCCACAGCGTCAAGCAGACCATGGACACCCTCGCCCAGCGCTTCCCGCCGGGCGTCGTCTATTCGATCCCGTACAGCACGACGCCGTTCGTCACCGAGTCGATGAAGGAGGTCGTCATCACCCTGACCGCCGCCTTCCTGCTGGTGCTGCTGGTCGTCTATGTATTCCTGCAGACCTGGCGGGCGACCATCATCCCGATGGCGGCGGTGCCCGTCTCGCTGGTCGGCACGCTGGCGGCGTTCGCGGCGCTCGGCTTTTCCCTCAATACCCTGACGCTGTTCGGCCTGATCCTCGCCATCGGCATCGTGGTCGACGACGCCATCGTGGTCGTGGAAGCCGTCCAGCACCGGCTCGATGCCGGCGCGCCGAACGCGCGGGAGGCGACCAAGGCGGCGCTCGCCGATGTCGGCGCGCCGGTGATCGCCATCGCGCTGGTACTGTCCGCCGTCTTCATCCCGGTGGCCTTCGTCGGCGGCCTCACGGGGCAGCTCTACAAGCAGTTCGCCCTGACGCTGGCGACCTCGGTGATCCTCTCGGCCGTCGTCGCCCTGACGCTGACGCCGGCGCTGTGCGCCCTGCTGCTGCGCCCCGCCGCGCACGAGACGCCGCACGGGCTGATCGCCGGGTTCTTCGCGCGCTTCAACCGCGCCTACGCCTGGAGCCAGGCCCATTACACGCGCGCCGTGGTGATCCTGGCGCGCCGCGCGCTGCTGGTCGCCCTGTTCTTCGCGGTGCTGCTCGGCGGGCTCTACGTGATGACGAAGACCCGGCCCACCGGCCTGGTGCCGGACGAGGACCAGGGCTACCTGTTCGTGATCCTGCAGCTGCCGCCGGCCGCCTCGCTCCAGCGCACCCATGCGGCGGTCGAGCAGCTGGTGAAGCTGGCGCGCGGTACCCCGGGCATCGAGGGCATCGCCGTGGTCGAGGGCTTCAACCTGCTGAACGGCCTCAGCGCCTCGTACAACGCCACGGCTTTCGTCCGCATGACGCCCTGGGACGAGCGCAAGGCGCCGGGGCTGGACGCGACCGGCCTGGTCCACACCCTGATGGGCAAGCTCAACGGCGGCATCCCCGACGCCAGCGCCATCGTCCTGAATCCGCCGCCGATCCGCGGCATGTCGACGGCCGGCGGCTTCGAGTTCATCCTCGAGGATCGGGCGGGGGGCAACGCCAAGGATTTCGCCAAGGTGCTCCAGGGCTTGCTGGCCGAGGCGCGCAAGCGGCCGGAACTGGGCTTCGTCTTCGCCAACTACGACGACCGGACGCCGCAGATCGAGTACGAGATCGACCGCGACAAGGTGAAGAGCCTGGGGGTGCCGCTGACCGATGTCTTCTTCACCTTGCAGGCATTTCTTGGCGGCTATTATGTGAATGATTTCAATCTATTCGGACGTACATTTAAAGTACAAATTCAAGCAGAGGGAGCCGCCCGGACCAACCCCGAAGACGCCGCCCGGTATTTCGTGCGCAACGCCCAGGGCGCCATGGTTCCGCTCAGCGCCGTGCTCAAGCCCAAGTCGATCAGCGGCCCGGAATACCTCGAGCGCTACAACATCTTTCGGGCGGCCACCATCAACGGCAACCCTGCCCCCGGCTACAGTTCGGGACAAGCCGCCCAGGCCATGGAGGAAGTCGCCCGGACGCTAC
>DASVZD010000231.1:0-2755 GCA_036391815.1 Rhodocyclaceae bacterium | reverse complement strand
CGAAGTGGGTCGCGACCGAACTCGGGCCCGACGTGCCGCTGCACTTTTCCGCCTTCCATCCCGACTGGAAGATGCGCGACATCCCGGCGACGCCGCCGGAGACGCTGCGCCGCGCGCGGCGCATCGCCATGGACGCCGGATTGCGCTACGTCTATACGGGCAACGTGCACGACAGCGAAGGCGACGCCACGCACTGCCCCGGTTGCGGCAAGGCGGTGATCGAACGCGACTGGTACGAGATCCTGCGCTACGAACTGGACGACGCCGGCCGCTGTCGGTCCTGCGGAACGAGGCTGGCCGGCCGCTTCGGCAAGTTCGAGCCCCCCTTCGGCGCGCGCCGGCAGCCGGTCGTCATATAGCGCTACCGGGAATCCGGTAGGGAAAATACCGGGACACTGGAATTCGCCCAGGCGCCCCCCGTCCCTAGTATGCGGTCCTCGCCGGCCAACCGGCGAACGATCATAACGACGGGGGAACCGCATGAGACTGGACAACTACGTGGGCCGCATGGTGCGGCTCAAGCAGGAAAGCTTCGTCCCCATCGCGCGCCGTGCCAGGAGGCAGGGCATGGACCTGGAAAACCAGTTCATCGTGGCGAACGTCAGCCCGGAGGAACGCAAGCTGATCTGCTACGGCGCCGACTTTCGCGTCGCCGTCAGCGCGCGCGAGGTGGCACTGCTGTAGGACGCGCTATGCGGCGTCCACCGCCGCCGCCACCTTCGGCGCGCGGTCGATGCGGTAGAGCACGACGATCAGCCCCAGCGTCGCCAGCAGCATCAAGTGCGGCCCGAACAGCCAGAACACCAGCGGCACCGCGTAATAGTAGGCCCGCATGCCGAGGCTGTAGAAACGCCCTGCCCGATTCAGGTGGATCGCCACATGGGCCGGCGAGATCGACTTGTGGCCGAGCGACAGCGGCACGTTGATCAGGTAGCCGACGTGGTTGAAGACGCGGATCGACATCGAGAAGCTGAAGAAAGCGAAGAACAGGTCGAGCAGCAGGAACAGCAGCTTGACGATCCAGAGCTCGGTGTGGCGGGCGCCGAAGGTGTTGAGCGAGTGCCAGGCCGCCTCCAGCTTGTCGCCCTGCCCGGACAGGCTCAGCACACCGATGATCAGCAGCACCGAGGTCGAGGCGAGGAAGGTCGCGGCCATCGTCGAATTGCGCAGCGTCTGCACGGCGAGGATGTCGCGGCGCTCCGCCATCACCGTCTCCACCCACGCCGTGCGCGCCATGGCGTTGACGGCTCGCACGGTGTAGGCGGGATTGCGCCGCTCCTTGCGCAGCAGGAACAGGTTGTAGACGATCAGCAGGAATCCGCTGATGGCCAGGCCGGCGATGTCGAACAGGTAGGAATTCATGCCCGGCATTGTAGCCAGCCGCGCGAAATCGCGCCGTAGCGCCGGACTATAATTGGCCTTTGTTCGCTTCCCGATTTCCGTGTCCGTCCTGTCTTCGGCGCTGCTGCCGCAATTGTCCGGCTTTCCCAAGGCCGGCGCCCGTCTCGACCTGCCGCCGCTCGCCGGCTCCGCTGATTCGCTGGCCATCGCGCAACTCGCGGGCGGCGGACGCCTGCTCGCCGTCGTCGCTGCCAGCCCGCTCGACGCCCAGCGCCTGCAGGACGAGATCGCATGGTTCGCCCCGGCGTTGCGCGTCCATCTGCTGCCCGATTGGGAAACCTTGCCCTATGACAGCTTCTCGCCGCACCAGGACCTGATCTCGGAGCGCCTCGCAACGCTGCACGCCGTCGTGCGCGGCGAGTGCGACGTGCTGATCGCCGCCGCCGCCACGGCCCTCGCCCGCATGGCGCCCCCGACCTTCCTGTCGGCCCACACCTTCTTCCTCAAGCGCGGCGAGCGCCTCAAGCTGGACAAGCTGCGCGACCAGCTCGCCCTGGGCGGCTACCAGCCGATGACCCAGGTGGTAGCGGCCGGCGAGTACAGCGTGCGCGGCGGCCTGGTCGACCTCTTCCCGATGGGCACCCAGTTGCCTTACCGCATCGAGCTGTTCGACGACGAGGTCGAGACCATCCGCACCTTCGACGTCGACAGCCAGCGCACCCTGTATCCGGTGCCCGAGATCCGGCTGCTGCCGGCGCGCGAGTTCCCGCTCGGCGAGCCGGGTCGCGCCAAGTTCCGCCTGCGCTTCCGCGAAACCTTCGAAGGCGACGCCTCGCGCATCGCCCTCTACCGGGACGTCTCGAATGGCGCGCTGCCGGCCGGCATCGAGTACTACCTGCCGCTGTTCTTCGACCAGACCGCAACGCTGTTCGACTACCTGCCGCAGGACGCCGTGCTGTTGCAGCACCGCGACGTCCCGGGCGCCATCGCCGAGTTCTGGCGCGATCTCGCGGGCCGCTACGACATGCTCAAGGGCGACCGCTCGCGGCCCGTCATGGCGCCCACCGACCTGTTCCTGACGGATGAGCAGTTCTTCATCGCGGCAGGCCGCTTCTCGCGCCTCGTGTTGCCCGCGATCGCCGCCGCGGACGGTCCGGCCGTGCCGCCGCCGCCGGTTGCCGTCGATCGCAAGGCCGCGGATCCGGTCGCCGCACTGTCGGCGTTCCTGGCCGGATATGCCGGCCGCGTGCTGCTGCTCGCCGAATCGGCGGGTCGGCGCGAGACCATCGCGGAGTACCTCGCGGAATACGGCCTGCGCCCGGAAGCCTGCACGGATTTCGCGGCCTTCCTCGGCGCCGAGGCGCGCTTCATGCTCGGCACCGCCCCGCTCTCCGGCGGCTTCATGCTGCCGCAG
>DASVZD010000230.1:0-5080 GCA_036391815.1 Rhodocyclaceae bacterium | reverse complement strand
GCTTCGAGAAGTCGGTGCAGCGCGCGCTGATCGAGCGCATCGCGCGTGCCGGCATGCAGGAGAAGTTCGGCCAGATCCTGGTGCCCGTCGAAGAGGTCATCGAGATGAAGGGTGGCCAGAAGAGCATTTCCGAACGCAAGTTCTTCCCCGGCTACGTGCTGGTGGAAATGGAGATGGACGACGATTCCTGGCACCTGGTCAAGAGCACGGCCAAGGTGACGGGCTTCGTCGGCGGCACCGCCACCAAGCCGACGCCGATTTCCGAGAAGGAAGTCGAGAAGATCATGCACCAGATGCAGGAGGGCGTCGAAAAGCCCCGCCCCAAGGTGCTGTTCGAGACCGGCGAGCTGGTGCGCGTCAAGGAAGGTCCCTTCACCGACTTCAACGGTTCGGTCGAGGAAGTCAACTACGAGAAGAGCCGCCTGCGCGTCTCGGTCACCATCTTCGGCCGCGCCACGCCGGTCGAGTTGGAGTTCTCGCAAGTCGAAAAGGCATAGTTTCATACCGGCGCCGCAGCGGTCCTGCGGCAAAGAGGAGCGTCAGTAGGTCAAACGAACGCGCGCTAACACTCATTTAAGGAGCCATCATGGCAAAGAAGATTGTCGGCTACATCAAGCTGCAAGTGCCGGCGGGCAAGGCGAATCCCTCGCCCCCGATCGGTCCCGCGCTCGGCCAGCGCGGCCTCAACATCATGGAATTCTGCAAGGCGTTCAACGCCAAGACCCAGGCCCTGGAGCCCGGTCTGCCGATCCCCGTGGTGATCACCGCCTTCGCGGACAAGTCCTTCACGTTCATCATGAAGACGCCGCCGGCCACCATTCTGATCAAGAAGGCGGCGGGCATCCAGAAGGGCAGCCCGAAGCCCCATACCGACAAGGTCGGCAAGATCACCCGGGCGCAAGCCGAGGAAATCGCCAAGACCAAGATGCCGGACCTCACCGCCGCCGACATGGACGCCGCGGTGCGCACGATCGCCGGCAGCGCCCGCAGCATGGGCATCACCGTGGAGGGCCTCTAACATGGCACAGCATTCCAAGCGCGTTAAGGCGGCTCGCGCCAAGGTCGACCGCAGCAAGTTCTACCCGCTCGCCGAAGCTCTCGGCCTGGTGAAGGAAAACGCCAACGCCAAGTTCGACGAGTCGATCGACATCGCCGTCAATCTCGGCATCGACGCCAAGAAGTCGGATCAACTGGTGCGCGGCTCCGTCGTGCTGCCGGCCGGCACCGGCAAGACCGTGCGCGTCGCCGTGTTCGCTCAGGGCGCCAAGGCCGAGGAAGCCAAGGCCGCCGGCGCCGACATCGTCGGCTTCGACGACCTGGCGGCCACCGTCAAGGGCGGCACCATGGATTTCGACATCTGCATCGCCACGCCGGACGCCATGAAGGTGGTCGGCCAGCTCGGCCAGATCCTCGGCCCGCGCGGCCTGATGCCGAACCCGAAGGTCGGTACCGTGACGATGGATGTCACCACCGCGATCAAGAACGCAAAGGCCGGCCAGGTCCAGTACCGCACCGACAAGGGCGGCATCGTGCAATGCACGGTCGGCCGCGCTTCCTTCACCGTCGAGGCGCTGCAGCAGAACGTCGCTGCGCTGATCGACGCGCTGAACAAGGCCAAGCCGGCTGCCGCCAAGGGCCAATACCTGAAGAAGCTGTCCGTGTCGTCCACCATGGGCGCCGGCGTTCGCATCGATCAGGCCAGCCTGGCAGCGCAGCAGTAAGAACTTTGGGCCGTCGCGCCGCCCGCAGTCTTGGGGAGGCGCGGCGGGTTGTCAAAGACCGTAGGCATTCGCAAGGATTTAATCGGGCAACGCAGCAGGGTTGCCGGACCTACGCAGATGGCGTTACCCGAAAGCAGGATTTGTGGTTCCTGAATGAAGGTCGCCGTTTTTGCCCCTGAAGCTGGGGGCGCATTAACTAGGAGTTGACCTTGGGTCTCAATCTCGACGAGAAGAAGGCGGTAGTTGCCGAAGTTTCCGCGAAAGTTGCGGAAGCCGCGGCGATTGTCGTCGCTGAGTACCGTGGTCTGGAAGTGGGCAACATCACCACCCTGCGCGCCAAGGCGCGCAAGGAAGGTGTGTACCTGCGCGTGTTGAAGAACACCCTCGTGCGCCGTGCCGTCGATGGCACCCCGTTCGAGGGCCTCAAGGGGCAGATGGTCGGCCCGCTGATCTACGGCATCTCCAAGGATCCCGTGTCGGCGGCCAAAGTGCTCCATGACTTCTCCAAGAGCAACGACAAGCTCGTCATCAAGGGCGGTGCGATGGCCAACTACGTCATGGACGCCTCGGCTGTCCGGGCGCTGGCCACCATGCCGAGCCGCGAAGAGCTGCTGTCGAAGCTGTTGGGCACGATGCAGGCGCCGATCGCCCAGTTCGTCCGCACCCTCAACGAAGTCCCGACCAAGTTCGTGCGGGGCCTCGCCGCGGTGCGCGACCAGAAACAGGCTGCGTAGTTCAGATTCAACGAAACCATTCATTCATTCAGGAGTCACAACATGGCTGTTAGCAAAGCTGAAATCCTCGATGCCATCGCCGGCATGACCGTTCTCGAACTGTCCGAACTGATCAAGGAAATGGAAGAGAAGTTCGGCGTGTCCGCCGCTGCCGCGGCTGTCGCCGTTGCCGCTCCCGCCGCCGCTGGCGGCGGTGCCGCCGCTGCCGAAGAGAAGACCGAGTTCACGGTCGTCCTGGCTGCCGCCGGCGAGAAGAAGGTCGAAGTCATCAAGGTGGTGCGTGCCGCCACCGGCCTGGGCCTCAAGGAAGCCAAGGATCTGGTCGACGGCGCTCCGAAGCCCGTCAAGGAAGGCATCTCCAAGGCCGACGCCGACGCCCTCAAGAAGCAGCTCGAGGACGCGGGCGCCAAGGTCGAAGTCAAGTAAGCGCTTTTTGCACGTCGGGCAGGCGGCTTTCGGGCCGCCTGCCTTTTCCCTTTCCAAAGGGGGCAAAAAACAGCGATCGGATTTCCCGACCTCTGTTTTTTGACTTCTGATAGCCGGAGCGAACATGGCCTACTCGTACACCGAGAAAAAGCGCATCCGCAAGAGCTTTGCCAAGCGGGCGGGCGTCCTCGACGTCCCCTTCCTGCTGGCGACGCAGCTTGATTCCTACACCCAATTCCTGCAGGTGGACGTTCCGCCGTCCGCCCGCCGCGGGCAAGGACTGGAAGCGGCGTTCAACTCGATCTTCCCCATCACGTCCCACTCCGGGAACGCGCGGCTGGAATTCGTCGAGTACCGCCTCGGCGAGCCGGCCTTCGACGTCAAGGAATGCCAGCAGCGCGGCCTGACCTTCGCCAGCCCGCTGCGCGCCAAGGTGCGCCTGGTCATCCACGATCGCGAGACCAACAACGAGAAGGTCAAGGAAGTCAAGGAACAGGAAGTCTACATGGGCGAGATTCCGCTCATGACGACCACCGGCTCCTTCGTCATCAACGGCACCGAGCGCGTCATCGTTTCCCAGCTGCACCGCTCCCCGGGCGTGTTCTTCGAGCACGACCGCGGCAAGACGCACAGCTCCGGCAAGCTGCTGTTCTCGGCGCGCATCATCCCCTACCGCGGCTCCTGGCTCGACTTCGAGTTCGATCCCAAGGACCTGCTGTACTTCCGCGTTGACCGCCGCCGCAAGATGCCGGTGACGATCCTGCTCAAGGCGATTGGCCAGACGCCCGAGCAGATCCTGTCCACCTTCTATGAGTTCGACCATTTCCACCTGTCGAAGAAGGGCGTGCAGTTCGAGATCGTGCCGGAGCGCCTGCGCGGCGAACTGGCGCGCTTCGACATCACGGACAAGGCGGGCAAGGTCATCGTCCCGAAGGACAAGCGCATCACCGCCAAGCACATCCGCGATCTCGCCGAGGCCGGCATCAAGAAGATCTTCGTGCCCGACGACTTCGTCATCGGCCGCGTGCTCGGCCATAACGTCGTTGATTCCGAGACCGGCGAGATCCTCGCCCAGGCCAACGACGAGATCACCGAAAGCCTGCTCGCCAAGCTGGTCGAGTCCGGCGTGAGCGACATCGCGACCCTGTACGTCAACGAAATCGACCGCGGTCCCTACATCTCCTCGACGCTGCGCGCCGACGAGACGGCCGACCAGTGGGCCGCGCGCGTCGCCATCTACCGCATGATGCGTCCGGGCGAACCGCCGACGGAAGACGCCGTCGAGACGCTGTTCCACGGCCTGTTCTACTCCGAGGAGCGCTATGACCTGTCGGCCGTCGGCCGCATGAAGTTCAACCGCCGCGTCGGCCGCGAGGAATTGGTCGGCGCCGCGACGCTGTCGAACGAAGACATCATCGACGTCATCCGCATCCTGGTGGAACTGCGCAACGGCCGCGGCGAGATCGACGACATCGATCACCTCGGCAACCGCCGCGTGCGTTCGGTCGGCGAACTGGCGGAGAACCAGTTCCGCGCCGGCCTCGTCCGCGTCGAGCGCGCCGTCAAGGAGCGCCTCAACCAGGCCGAGAGCGACAACCTGATGCCGCACGACCTGATCAACGCCAAGCCGATCTCGGCTGCGATCAAGGAGTTCTTCGGCTCCAGCCAGCTCTCCCAGTTCATGGACCAGACCAACCCGCTGTCCGAGATCACGCACAAGCGCCGCGTCTCGGCCCTGGGCCCGGGCGGCCTGACGCGCGAGCGCGCCGGCTTCGAGGTGCGCGACGTGCACCCGACCCACTACGGCCGCGTCTGCCCGATCGAGACGCCGGAAGGTCCGAACATCGGCCTGATCAACTCGCTGGCGCTGTACGCGCGCACCAACGAGTACGGCTTCATGGAAACGCCCTACATCAAGGTCGACAACGGCCATGTCACCGACCAGATCGAATACCTGTCGGCGATCGAGGAAGGCAACTACATCATCGCCCAGGCCAACGCCACCCTCGACAAGAAGGGCAAGCTGCAGGACGAACTGGTGTCCTGCCGCTTCAAGGGCGAGTTCGAGCTGAAGGGACCGGAAGAAGTCCAGTACATGGACGTCGCGCCGGGCCAGATCGTCTCGGTCGCCGCTTCGCTGATCCCCTTCCTCGAGCACGACGACGCCAACCGCGCACTGATGGGCGCGAACATGCAGCG
>DASVZD010000229.1:0-10397 GCA_036391815.1 Rhodocyclaceae bacterium | reverse complement strand
GATCGCCCTGCTCTCCTCCACCATCGCCACCGCCCTCGGCGCCATGGCGGGCATCGCCATGCAGCGCTACCGCTACCGCTGGCTGCCGACGCTGGTGCTGACCCCGGTGGCGATGCCGGAGATCCTGCTCGGCGTCTCGCTCCTGCTGTTCTTCCGCCAGGTGCTCGACCTCACGCTGGGGCTCGCCTCCATCCTGATCGCCCACGTCACCTTCTCGATCGGCTTCGTCGCCGTGATCGTGCGCTCGCGCCTGGCCGGCATGGACGAGAGCATCTTCGAGGCGGCGCGCGACCTCGGCGCGACGCCCTGGCAGACCTTCCGCCGCGTGACCCTGCCGCTGATCCTGCCGGCCCTGGTGGCCGGCTACCTGATGAGCTTCACGCTGTCGATCGACGACTTCGTCATCACCTTCTTCGTCGCCGGCGTCGGCGTCACCACCCTGCCGCTGCAGATCTACTCGATGATCAAGGTCGCGGTGACGCCCGAGGTCAACGCCGTCTCGACCCTGCTCATGGGCGTGACGCTGACGCTGGTATTCCTCGCCTCGCGCTTCGCGCCGGACGTCCTCAAGGCGCGGCAGTAGGCGCGCGTTTCTTCAGAAGAACGCCCGCAACTGCGGATACCCGCGTCCCTGCCGGATGGTCCAGATGTTCGCGAAGTCGAAACCGACGAAACTCTTGCGCTGCTTCATCTTCTTGTCCTTGAGTCCGGTGCCGGCGGCGCTGGTCGTCTGCCCCGAGGTCGTGATGTCCCAATAGCTGTCGGTCACGGTGCCGCTGTTGAAAGCCACCAGCCCGCCGTTGTGGGCGGCGCCGCTGACCGCGCCGGTCGAGTAGGTGTGGGCGATGCTCCCGGTGTTGTAGGCGACCAGTCCCGCGTTGTAATCCGCGGTCGCTCCCGGCGCGGTGGTCACGCTGCCCCTGGCGTAGGCGTTTTCGATGCTGCCCGCGTTGTAGCCGACCAGCCCGCCGTTGTAGAGGCTCCATCCCGAGAAGCTGTTGGCGACCACATCTCCGGTGGCGAACACCTGGCTCAGCGTGCCGCCGTTGGTCCCGACAAGCCCGCCGTTGGCGATGCGGGAGCCGGTCACGTCGCCGGTGGCGTAGGCGATCGAGATCGAGCCGGCGTTGGACCCCGCCAAGCCGCCGGCGGGTCCCTTGTACGCGCGCACGTCGCCGGTCGCGTGGGCCCTGATCACCGAGCCGGCGTTGACGCCGACCAGGCCGCCTGCAGTGTTCCAGCTCAGCACGTCCCCCGTGGCATAGCTGTCGATGATCGTGCCGGCGTTCTGCCCGGCCAGCCCGCCCGACTCCGAGCCGTCTTCCTGCGAATTCACGCTGCCCGTCGCGTGGGCGTCCACGATCACGCCGGCGTTCGATCCGACCAGGCCGCCGGCGCCGTAGAGGCCGTACACGTCGCCCCTCGCGTAGCTGTCGAAAATGGTGCCGGTGGCGCCGTTGTCGCCCACCAGGCCGCCGGCCGTCGCGGAACCGCTGACATCGCCCGTCGCGTGGGAGCCGCGGATGCGTTCCTCGTTGTGTCCCACCAAGCCGCCGAGCGTGCCGCGCCCGCCGACGTCGCCCGTCGCATAGCTGTCGGTAATGATGCCGTTGCTCCAGCCGACGAGACCGCCGACGTCGCCGAGCCCCGTCGCGCTTCCCGTGGCATGGCTGTCGGTGATGGCGGCGCGGTTGTCGTCGAGCCCGATCAGGCCGGGCAGGGTTTCCTCGTTCCTTCCCACCAGGCCGCCCACGTTGTCCACGCCGCTGACCTTGCCGGTCGCATAGCTGTCCGAGATGATGCCGGGCTGCACCTGTACGCCGCTCGGCGTCGGATGGCTTTCTCCCGCCACGTTCAGCCCCACCAGCCCGCCGACGTAATTGCCGTAGAGGCTGGTGACGTCGCCCGTCGCGTAGCTCGCCGCGATGATGCCCGCATTGAAGCCGACCAGACCGCCGATCCGGTCGCCGTTGCCGACGCCGTATGGATTGCCGCCGCGGCTGACGACGTCGCCCGTCGCGTAGCTGCCGGAGATGGTGCCGCCGTTGGTCCCGACCAGGCCGCCCATGTCGTCGCCGCCGTTCACGGCGCCGGTCGCATAGCTGTCGATGATGGTGCCGCTGTTGTAGCCGGCCAGCCCGCCGCCGTCCGCCGAGGTGTTCACCGTTCCGCTGGCATGGCTATGGACGATGTTGCCGGTATTGAAGGCTACCAGCCCGCCTGAGCCGTTCTCGCCGCCGACGAGGCCCGTGGCGTAGCTGTCGACGATATCCGCCGCGTTGCTGCCCACCAGTCCTCCTGAACCGCGCCCGATCACCCTTCCCGTCGCATGGCTGCGGGTGATCGTCGCCCCGGGGTAATTGACGCCGACCAGGCCGCCGGTCTGGTCCGAGCCGAGGATATTGCTCGTCGCCCAGCTGTCGGTGATCGGCCCATGGTTCTCGCCGACGAGTCCGCCCATGATGTTCGCGATGTCGACCGGGCCGGTGAGGTTGCCGGTCGCGTAGCTGTTGCCGATGGCCGCGGAATTCCAGCCGACCAGGCCGCCGAAGTTCCACCAGGCCGTCACCGGCCCCGTCGCATGGCTGTTGTCGATGGTGCCGCCCGACATGTAGCCGACCAGGCCGCCGATGTTGTCGATGCCCTGGACCGCTCCGCTGCTGAAGCTGTCGTGGATGGGGCCGAGCAGGTCGAAGCCGACCAGGCCGCCGACGGCATCGTGGCCGCTGACGGCCCCCGTCGCAAAGCTCGATTCGATGGTACCGCCCACGACACCGGGGCCGGAATGATCGCCGATGTCGTCGCTGCCCACCAGCCCGCCGACGTTGTAGCCGCCGGTGACGCTGCCGCTGGCGTGGGCGTTGGCGATGCGGCCGATGTTATGGCCCGCCAAGCCGCCCGCCATGATCGTGCCGGCCACGTTGCCCGATGCGTCGGAATCCGTGATCGTGGCGCCGTTGTTGCCGACCAGGCCGCCGACGACGTTGCTGCCGGTGACGCTGCCGCTGGCGTGGGCGTGGGCGACGGTGGCGTCGTTGTCGCCCAGCAGGCCGCCGACGTCGTTCGTGCCCGTCACGGTCGCGCTGCTCTGCACGTTGTCGAGTCTGCCGCGATTGTAGTTGTAGCCAACCAGGCCGCCCACGTCGTTGGGGCCGAACACCGTGCCGCTGCTGCAGGCATCGGAGATGCTGCCGCTGTTGGAGCCGACCAGGCCGCCGACGTTGGCGTTTTCGCCGGCATTGACGTCGCCGATTCCCGGCGACCCGGTATCCTGAACCACGCTGTTGCTGTCGCCATTCCGAATGGTTCCGCTGTTGGTGCCAGCCATGCCGCCCACGTCCTTCAGGCCGGCGACGAAACCGGCGACGGTGCTGTCCGTCACCGTGCCGGCATTGGCGCCGACCAGCTGCCCGACGTATTGGTTGCCGGACACGCTGCCGCCCTCGAGATCGAGATTGCTCAACCGCGCGCCGGAAGTGGTGGCGCCGAACAGCCCCACGCCGTCTTCCGTGGGCCGATCGATGGTGAGCCCGCTGACGGTATGCCCGCCGCCGTCGAGCCGACCGGAAAAGGCGACCGTGCTGATGGAACCGACCGGCACGAATCCCGCACCGCCGTTCCAGCCGGCGGTGCCCGACGCGTCGATGTCGCGTCCCAGCGCATAGCTGCCGCGGAGATCAGTATTCATCGCCTGCAGCTGGTTGGCGTCGTTCACCAGCATCCAGGCCGTGAGCGAACTGCCGTTGGCGAGCGTGGCGTTGCCGCTGTAGTCGACGGGCAGGTACTGCGGCCCGACGCCGTTGGCGTCGGCCGCGTTGTTGCTGCCGGGCGGGTTGTAGTAGATGTCCAGCGCGCCGCCGTTCAGCGTCACATGGCCGGGTCCGGCGAAGGCAACGGACCCGCAGCTGTTGTTCCCCGCCACGCAGGCGCCGAGATTATCGGCGCGCAGGGTGAGGCCGCCGCCGCCGGCGTTGCTGATCGGCGCATTTACCTCGACGCTGTGCAGAGCCGACAGCGTGAGGCCGTGCGAACTGTTCCAGGCGACGGCGTCATTGACGTTGATGTCGCCCGCGCCGGCGGTGCTGCCGCTGCTGCTGAGGATGGTCACGTCATTCGCATTCAGCCCGGCCGCCAGCGCGCTGCCGCTGATGTCGCCGCCGCTGGGCGCGATGTTGAAGTCCACCGGATCGATCAGCCAGCTGCCGCCGTTGGTCTTCACCGTGACGCCGTTGAGATCGACCTTCGCCGCAGAGGTCTCGACGAAGCCGCCGCTGCCCGGCGGCCCGTCGCCCTGCGCCGAGATGAGCCCGCGCGCCGTCAGCGTGCCGGCAATCTGTCCGGCGCCGTCCTGCGTCAGCAGGCTGACGCTGCCGCCCCGCGCGCCGTCCGCCCGCATCGTGCTGGCGTCGCCCAGCGTGATGTCCTGCCCGGCCCGGAGGAAGATGCGGCCGCCCTCGGCGACGACGCTGCTGGCGTCCAGGGTGCCGGAATTGCGCACCAGCAATCCGGCGATGCCGACGCGCCCGGCGTCGGCCAGGATGCTGCCCAGGTTCGTGGCCGTTCCATCCCCCGTCACCTCGACGCTGACGCCGGGCGTCCCGCTATCGAAGAGCTGGACGCGCTGCCCCGCAGCCAGGATCGCTTCGCCGTTCGGGGCGGCGATGCTGCCTTCGTTCCTCACTTCCGGGCCCACCAGGTACACCTGCCCGCCGCTCGGCGTGCTGATGCTGCCCTGGTTGACCACGCTGCCCGGCGGCGTCGCCCCCTGCTGGAACAGCAGGCGGCCGGCGAGGAAGTTCTGGTTGCTGACGTCGAGCGTCGAAGCGACGAAGCCCGCGGTGTCCACGCGGCCGCTCGGGCCGACCAGGATGCCGGCCGGGTTGACCAGCCAGACCCTGCCGTTCGACTGCAGCAGGCCGTAGATGGCGCTCGGGTCGGGCCCCACCACGCGGTTGAGCACGGCGCTCGACGCCGACGGCTGCAGGAACTTCACCGCCTCGCCGGCATCGATGGCGAACTTCTGCCAATTGACGATGGCGTTGGCCGAGTTCGTCACCGTCATCACGCTGCCGGCCTGGCTGATGGCCGCGGTACCCGAGATCGCCTGGCCGCCGGAAGGCATCGCCTGCACGGCGCACGACAGGCCGGCCAGGAGGACCGCGCCCAGCAGACGCGGTCCGCCCGCCTTGCGGGCGCGCCGGGCGGATTCGGGGACGGGAACGAGGGCGCTGTGCGACGAATTCCACACCAGCCGGTAGGCGATATTCATTGAGCGGGCTCCTGGACGGGGACGGTAGCGTTCATTGAAGACGCGCGTCCCGCGCTGCGCCATGACTCGCCCGGCATACGACGGGATCATGAAGAATTCTCACGAGCCGCGCGCCGCGGCGCTTTGCCAGTGCCTCACCCGGTTGCTACATTGAGGCGATGCTCCGCCTGTCCGCACTCCTTGCCGCGCTCTTCCTGCTGCTGCCGGCCGCCGTCCGCGCCGACGACGTCCTCCATCTCTACAACTGGAACAATTACATCAGCGACGAGACGATGGCGCGCTTCGAGGCCGCCTGCCGCTGCCGCGTCAAGCAGGACTACTACTCGGACAACGAGGAGATGCTGGCCAAGCTGGATGCCGGCGCCGTCGGCTACGACCTGCTGGTGCCGACCGGCAACGCGGTCGAGTCGCTGATCCGCCGCAACGCCCTGCGGCCGCTCGACAAGACGCTGCTGCCGCACCTCTCGAACGAGAAGCCGGAGTTCATGAACCTCTGGTTCGATCCCGGCAACCGCTACTCGGTGCCCTACGCGACGACCGTCACGCTGATCGGCTACAACGTCGAGAAGGTGCGCGCGCTCGGCCTGCCGACGGACACCTGGGCCCTGATCTTCGAGCCGCGCTGGCTCGAGAAGATCAAGGGCCGCGTCACCGTGCTCAACAGCCAGCGCGAGCTGATGGCGGCGGCGATGAAGTATCTCGGCTACTCGGTGCAGGACCCCGACCTCGCCCACTGGGAGCGTGCCAAGCAGCTGATCCTGCGCGCCAAGCCCTACTGGGCGACCTTCTCCAACAGCACCTACATCAAGGACCTGGCGGTCGGCAACATCTGGGTGGCGCACGGCTACTCGAACGACATGTTCCGGGCGCGCGAGGACGCCAAGGCGGCGCACCGCCCGTTCACCATCGGCTTCGAGACGCCGAAGGAGGGCGCCGTGCTGGCGGTGGACAGCTTCGTGCTGCACAAGTCGGGCGCGCACCCCGCGCTCGCCCACAAGTTCATCGACTTCATGCTCGACGGGGCGAACGCCGCCGACGTCTCCAACCTGATCGGGGCCGGCAACCCGAACGCCGCCGCCATGCCGCACGTCCGCCCGGAGATCGCCGCCGAGCCGGGCATATTCCCGCCGCCGGCCACGCTGCGCCGCCTCGAGATGCTGCGCGACTTCGACCCGAGGATGCGCCGCGCCCTGTCGCGCATGTGGACGGAGATCAAGGTGCATTGACCGCGGCGCCGGTAAGGGCGGCATATATAATGCCGCGATCTTTCGCCGGAGCTGTCCAACATGAAAGACAAGACCATCGCCCCGACACAGCGCGAACGGGTCATGCGGGAGGACGACTTCATCGTCTCCAAGACCGACCCGAAGGGCATCATCACCTACTGCAACCCGATCTTCATCGAGTTCTCGGGCTACGGCGAGGAGGAGCTGCTCGGCACCCAGCACAACATCATCCGGCACCCCGACATGCCGCGCGCCGCCTTCAAGCTGGTGTGGGACACCATCCAGGGCGGCAAGGAAGTCTTCGCCTACGTGAAGAACATGTCGAAGGACGGCGGCTTCTACTGGGTATTCACCCACATCACGCCGGACTTCGGGCCGCGCGGCGACATCGTCGGCTACACCTCGGTGCGGCGCTGCCCCAAGCGCGAGGCGATCGAGAAGGTGGCGCCCGTGTATCGCAAGATGGTGGAAGCCGAAAAGGCCGCCGGCGCGCGCGACGCCATCGGCGCGGGGACCGCCGTGCTGGTCGACCTCTTGAAGCAGACTGGGATGTCCTATGAAGAACTCGTCTTCTCGCTCTGAGCGCCGCTACGCCGCGCTGGTCCTGGTCGCCCTTGGCGCCGGCCTGGCCTTCTGGACGCCGTGGGCCGCGCTGCCGGCGCTGCTGCTGGCGATGGCCGCGCTGCTGCTGCCCGCCGGCGGGCGCACCTCGCTGCACGACCTCGACGAGCTGCTGGCGAAGAGTCGCGACGGCGAGTTGGTCGGCCGCCTGGCGCACGCCGTCGAGGACCCGACGCTCGAATCCATCCGCCGCAACCTCAACTCGGTGCTCGACCAGACCGAGACCGCGTTCCGCGAGATCCTCGGCGGCATGCAGGCCGTCAACGACGGCCACACCTGGCGGCGCCTGCAGACCACCGGCCTGCACGGCACCTTCATGAACGTGCTGAACCAGGTGCAGTCGATGATCGACCAGCTCAATGCCGCGCAGGAGTCGGTGGCGCGCGAATCGCTGCTGTCGCGGATCTTCCTGCGCTCCGAGCGCGGCCTGTCGATGGCGATCGAGCATGTCAGCGGCTCGCTCACCGAGGTCGCCGGGCATTCCGTGCAGTCCGAGACCTT
Source organism: Rhodocyclaceae bacterium (assembly GCA_036391815.1). GTDB lineage: Bacteria > Pseudomonadota > Gammaproteobacteria > Burkholderiales > Rhodocyclaceae > Nitricoxidireducens. Next base: position 2,780 of record DASVZD010000229.1, on the reverse strand, counting down.
GTCCAACGACTACGCGCAGACCGCGCAGCACATGTCGAATGCCGCCGACGACATGTCCGGCGCGCTGGGCCGGGCGATGTCGGCCACCGAGAACAGCAGCCACGCGCTGAGCGACCTCTCCGCCAAGGCGGACACCATCAAGAGCCTGACCGGCCACATCGACGTCATCGCCAAGCAGACCAACCTGCTCGCCCTCAATGCCGCCATCGAGGCGGCGCGCGCCGGCGAGGCGGGCCGCGGCTTCGCCGTCGTCGCCGACGAGGTGCGCAAGCTGGCCGACCAGGCGCAGAAGGCGGCGGAGGAGATCGCGGCCGCCATCGCGGCGATGACCGACGCCATGCGCGGCGTGCTCGGCCAGATGGAGGCGCTGGGCGGCTCGATGGCCGAGGCGCGCACCACGGCCGACGAATTCCGGCAGCGCCTGGCCGGCTCGTCGGAGTCGGCCGGCGTGGTGGGCGGGCTGGCCTCGTCGATCGGCGAGGGCGTGCGCCTGATGGAGGCCTCGATGCGGCTGGTCGCGTTCGCCCAGCGGGCGCGCACCGACGTCACCTCGATCCTCTACGGCAAGGACATCGACGTCAGCAATCTTTCCGAGCTCGAGCAGAAGGCGCTGGCGATCGCCGGCGAGCGCAAGTGGGTCAAGGGCAGCGAGGACCGCGACGCGCTGATCGACATCTACGACAAGCTGTTCGAGAACATCGAAGAACAGATGCACTGAGGCGCCATCATCCCTGTCCGGCGTGGGGACAATCGGAGCGCGGCGCCCCTTGGTTTAAACTACGCCGCTTCAAGTACCGGCCCCGCTCCGCCATGTCCGCCCCCTCCATCGAACTCGTCTGCCCCGCCGGCGGCCTGCCGGCGCTGAAGGCAGCCGTCGACAACGGCGCCAACTGCGTCTACACGGGCTTCAAGGACGACACCAACGCCCGCAATTTCAATGGCCTCAACTTCGACGACAACAGCCTGCGCGAAGGCATCCGCTACGCGCACGACCGCGGCGTCAAGGTACTGATCGCCCTCAACACCTATCCGCAGACCGAGAACTGGCCGCGCTGGACGGCCGCCGTCGACAAGGCCGCCGACTTCGGGGCCGACGCCATCATCCTGGCCGACATCGGATTGATGGACTACGCGCACCGCGCGCATCCGAACCTGCGCCTGCACCTGTCGGTGCAGGGCTCGGCCACCAGCTACGAGGCGATCAACTTCTACCGCGAGCGCTTCGATGTGCAGCGCGCCGTGCTGCCGCGCGTGCTCTCGCTGGCGCAGGTCGAGCAGGTGGTGAAGAACACGCCGGTCGAGATCGAGGTGTTCGGCTTCGGCGGCCTCTGCGTGATGGTGGAAGGCCGCTGTGCGCTCTCCGCCTACGCGACCGGCACCTCGCCGAACTGCAACGGCGCCTGCTCGCCCGGCAAGGCGGTGCGCTGGGAGCAGACGCCGCAAGGCATGGAGACGCGGCTCAACGGCATCCTGATCGACCGCTTCGCCGACGGCGAGCGCGCCGGCTATCCGACGCTGTGCAAGGGCCGCTTCGAGGTCGCCGACGAGACCTACTACGCGATCGAGGAGCCGACCAGCCTGAACACCCTCGAGCTGCTGCCGCAGCTGATGCAGATGGGCATCCGCGCCATCAAGATCGAAGGCCGCCAGCGCAGCCCCGCCTACGTCGCGCAGGTCACCAAGGTGTGGCGCGAAGCCATCGATTCCTGCAGGAAGGACGCCGCGCACTTCGCCCCCAAGGCTTCCTGGATGGCCGAGCTCAACAAGGTTTCCGAGGGCCAGTCGCATACGCTGGGCGCCTACAACCGGCCGTGGAAATGATCCGATGAAGCTCTCCCTCGGCCCCAACCTCTTCTACTGGCCCAAGCAGGCGACGCTCGACTTCTATGCCGAGGTCGCGCAGCAGCCGATCGACATCGTCTATCTGGGCGAGACCACCTGCTCGCGCCGCCACGAGCTGCGCGCCGAGGACTGGCTCGACGTCGCCGGCATGCTGGCCGACGCCGGCAAGGAAGTGGTGCTGTCCTCGCAGGCGCTGATCGAATCCGAATCCGACCTCAAGGCGCTGCGCCGGCTGGTCGACAACGGTCGCTTCCTGGTCGAGGCCAACGAAATGGGCGCGGTGCGCCTGCTCGCCGCGCAGCGGCTCCCTTGGGTCGCCGGCATGTCGCTCAACGTCTTCAATGCCCACACCCTGGGCCTGCTGTCCGGCATGGGCGCTTCGCGCTGGGTGATGCCGCCCGAGTCGGGCCGCGACACCCTGGCCGGCATCATGAAGGACAAGCCCGCCGGCATCCAGACGGAAGCCTTCGCGTTCGGCCGGCTGCCGCTGGCCTGGTCGGCGCGCTGCTTCACCGCCCGGCGCTTCAACCTGCAGAAGGACACCTGCGAGTTCAAGTGCATCGAGTTTCCCGACGGCCTCACGGTGAAGACGCGCGAGGACCAGGAATTCCTGGTCCTCAACGGCATCCAGACGATGTCGGCGAAAACCTATAATCTGCTGCGCGAAATGCCGCAGCTGGAAAAGGCCGGCGTCGATGTCGTGCGCATCAGCCCGCAGTCGCAGGGGCTGGCCGAGGCGATCGCCGCCTTCCGCCGCGCGCTCGGCGGCGAACCGGCGCAACTGGCCGGCGATTGGTGCAACGGCTTCTGGCACGGCAAGCCGGGACTCGAACTCGTGGAGAACGCGTGATGGCTTCCTTCAAGCTGCCTGATTTCACCCTGCCCGCCGCGATCGCCCGCTTCGGCGACCGGCTGCCGCAGCTGCCGCCCAGCATCGC
>DASVZD010000228.1:0-3649 GCA_036391815.1 Rhodocyclaceae bacterium | reverse complement strand
GGACTTGGTGGCCATGGTGTCGGTGACCTTGGCGTTCTCGGTGTTCTGGGTGATCGAGGCGGTCATCTGCTCGATCGAGGCGGTGGTCTCCTCCACCGACGCCGCCTGCTCGGAGGATGCCTGCGACAGCGACTGCGCCGTGGCCGACACCTGCTGGGCGGCATTGTTCAGCGCCCCCGAGGCGGAGTTCACTTCGCGGATGATGTGAGAAAGCCGGCCGACCATCTTGCTCATCGACCGCTTCAACTGCCCCGTCTCGTCCTCCGAATCCGTGTCGATGGCGACTGTCAGGTCCCCCTCGGCAAGGTCGTTGGCCGCGGTCATCGCTTCCGCCAGCGGCTTGGTGATGCCATGCGTGACCCAGGTCGCCATCGCCACGCCGATGACGAGCGCAATGACGGCAAGGGCGATGATCAGCTGCAGGGTCGCCGTCGCCAGCGCCGCCGCCGCGTCGCCGACCCGCTTCGCCGATTCGTCCTCATGGTCGGTGAAATCGGCCATCGCCTTCAGGTACGCGTCGTAGGTCGGCCGGATCTCGGCATCGAACAGCTTGTTCGCCTGGGTCCAGGACTTCTCCCTGGCCGTCTGCTCGAAGCGCGCCTGCGCCTCGAAAAAGGTCTTGCGCTGCGCCTTGATGGCGTCATAGAGCTTGCGGCCCGCGTCGCTGTAATGCAGTTTGTCCAGCCTCTCCATGAACGCCGTGATCTGCCGCGCCGCATCCTCGATCTTCGCGCCTTCCTGGCGGGTCATGTCCTCGCTGGTGTAGATGAGGATGTTGCGCTCGGCGCGGGCGATGCGCCCCAACTGCTCGTCGATGTCGCTGCCCAGCTTCGTCTTGGCCATCTTGTCGCTGACCAGGTCCTGGAGCTGCCGGTCCAGCTCGAGCACCCGCACGGCCCCGATGCCGGCCACCGCCAGCAGGAGGAGGAGCACGACCGCGAAGCCGACGCCCAGCTTCGCCCCGATCTTCAAGTTCTTGAACATGACCGACTCCCTCTCGCCATGCCAAAGGCACCTGCCCCAGCATAGTTCGTCCCGTCGCGGCGTCCAACCGTTGATGGACGGCATCCGGTTCGGCAAAGCGCCGGCAATGGGCTAGTTTGGGAAACGCGGGCCGTCCCGGCCCCAGTCCTGCACCTATCAAGGGAGAAATCGCGATGAAACATCAGCAAGTGATGAAGATCGTGGCGGCGCTTTGCGGCCTGTGGACGGCGGTTGCGCTGGCCGGCAACTGCGAGATCGTCGTGTCCCGCGACGCCTGCCCGGGCAACGAAGCCCTGTCATACAAGAAGTGCGACGGCAAGAAGGCCTGCACCGAGTCCGTCGCAGCGCCGGATGCGGCAGCCTGCAAGAAGGCCGCCATCGCGGCTTGCGAGGTGTTCCGCCCCGGCATCACCAAGTCGAAGTCGATCACGTCCGTCAAGTTCGACGGCACGCCGGTCAAGCCCGACGGTTCCGACCCGGATTTCTGCAAGAGCTATCCGAAGCGCGCCGCCGAGTACAACAAGTGCTGATGCAGGCTATCGCACGCGCGCCGGCGCCGCGTCGCCGGCGCGCGCGGGCATTCGGGGGATAATGCCCATTCCTCCTTGTCGGACCGGCAGTTCGGACTGCACGGCAGCATGATGAAGATATGGGTCGATGCCGATGCCTGTCCCGCAGTCATCAAGGAAATTCTCTACCGCGCCGCCGACCGGGCACAAGTGCAGCTCACGCTGATCGCCAACCAGATGCTGCGCGTTCCGCCGTCGCCCTGGATCCGCGCGCTCCAGGTGCCGTCCGGATTCGACGTCGCCGATCGGCGCATCGCCGAGGAAGCCGAAGCCGGAGACCTGGTGATCACCGCCGACGTGCCGCTCTCCGCCCAGGTCATCGCCAAGGGCGCCCGCGTGCTCGATCCGCGCGGCGAACTGCTCGACGCGGGCAACGTTCAGGAGCGGCTGACGATGCGCAATTTCATGGACGGATTGCGCAGCAGCGGCGTCGAAACCGGTGGGCCGGCGGCATTCTCTGCCGCAGATCGGCAGGCCTTCGCGAACCGGCTCGACGGACTGCTGCGCCGGGAAGCGCGCTGATCGAGGACGAAGCAGGCCCGGGCGCTGGCGGAATCGCCCAATAATCCGTACAATCCGCGCCTCGCCGCAAAAGCAGCCCCCTCCCCGCGGCCCCATCCCAGCAGGAAAGCCAAGTGCTCGTCGCATCGAACATCACCATGCAGTTCGGGGCCAAGCCCCTATTCGAGAACGTCTCCGTCAAGTTCGGCGACGGCAACCGCTACGGCCTGATCGGCGCGAACGGCGCCGGCAAGTCGACCTTCATGAAGATCCTCGCCGGCCTGCTGGAGCCCTCCGCCGGCAACGTCAGCCTCGACGCGCACGAGCGCATGGCCTTCCTGCGCCAGGACCAGTTCGGCTACGAGGACCAGCGCGTGCTCGACGTGGTGCTGATGGGCCACGAGCAGATGTGGGCATGCATGCAGGAGAAGGACGCGATCTACGCCAATCCCGAGGCGACCGAAGACGACTACATGAAGGCGGCCGATCTCGAGCACCAGTTCGCCGAGTTCGACGGCTACACCGCCGAGGCGCGCGCCGGCGAGCTGCTGCTGGGCGTCGGCATCCCGACCGACAAGCACACCGGGCCGATGCGCGAAGTGGCGCCGGGCTGGAAGCTGCGCGTGCTGCTGGCGCAGGCGCTGTTCGCCAATCCCGACATCCTGCTGCTCGACGAGCCGACCAACAACCTCGACATCAACACCATCCGCTGGCTCGAGAACGTCATCAACGAGCGCAACAGCACCATCATCATCATCTCGCACGACCGCCACTTCCTGAACCAGGTCTGCACCCACATGGCGGACCTCGACTACGGCAAGATCACCGTCTATCCGGGCAACTACGACGACTTCATGGAAGCCTCGACGCAGGCGCGCGAACGGCAGTCCGCCGCCAACGCCAAGGCCAAGGAGCGCGTCGCCGACCTGCAGAATTTCGTGCGCCGCTTCTCGGCCAATGCCTCGAAGGCCCGCCAGGCCACGTCGCGCGCCAAGCAGATCGAGAAAATCAAGATCGAGGACATCAAGCCTTCTTCGCGCCAGTACCCGTGGATCGGCTTCGATTTCGACGACAAGGAGAAGCTGCATCGGCTGGCCGCCGAGGTCGACAACGTCGTCTTCGGCTACGACGCGAAGACGCCGGTCATCAAGGGCTTCTCCACCACCATCGAGGCCGGCGACAAGGTCGCCATCGTGGGCGAGAACGGCGTCGGCAAGACCACGCTCCTGCGCCTGTTCGCCGGCGAGCCGCTCGGCGGGCTGACCCCGCAGCACGGCCAGATCAAGTGGGCCGAGAAGGCGCGTCCCGGCTACTTCGCCCAGGACCATGCCGCCGACTTCGCCGAGGACATGGCGCTGACCGACTGGATCCAGCAATGGGTTCGCGCCGGCGGCTACGAGGGCGGCGACGTCGAGACGCTGATCCGCGGCACGCTCGGCCGGCTGCTGTTCTCCGGCGACGAGGTGAAGAAGTCGGTCAAGGTGATCTCCGGCGGCGAGCAGGGCCGCATGCTGTTCGGCAAGCTGATCCTGCTGAGGAACAACGTGCTGCTGATGGACGAGCCGACCAACCACCTCGACATGGAATCGATCGAG
>DASVZD010000227.1:0-6121 GCA_036391815.1 Rhodocyclaceae bacterium | reverse complement strand
CGCACAGCAGACAGAGCGCCAGAAGCTTGCGAAGCATTTGAATCCCCCCCGGACGTTCCATCTTAGCCCATCTGCGGGGCAGGGGGATAGCGCGGCAGACCGGCCGTCAGAACTGCTTCTTGTTGAACTCGATCAGCGCGTAGGCCGAGTGGTTGTGGATCGACTCGAAGTTCTCGGATTCGACGACATAGGCGTCGATGCGCGGGTCGGCGTTGAGCGCGCCGGCGACGTCGCGCACGATGTCCTCGACGAATTTCGGATTGTCGTAGGCGCGCTCGGTGACGTGCTTCTCGTCGGGGCGCTTGAGCAGGCCGTACAGCTCGCACGAAGCCTGGCTTTCGGCAATCTGTACGATCTCCTCGATCCAGACGAAGGCGTTGGTCGTCGCCGTGATGGTGATGTGCGAGCGCTGGTTGTGCGCGCCGCGCTCCGAAATCTTCTTCGAGCACGGGCACAGGCTGGTCGCCGCCACGACGACCTTGGTGGTCTGCCGGTAGCGGCCGCCTTCGAGGATATCCCCGGTGAAGGTCACGTCGTAGTCCATCAGGCTCTTCACCTTCGAGACGGGCGCTTCCTTGTTGATGAAGTAGGGGAAGTTCATCTCGATGTGGCCGGTCTCGGCTTCGAGCTTTCCGACCATTTCGCGCAGCATCGTCTCGAAGCTCTCGACCGAGATCTCGCGCTCCTGCGCGTTGAGGATCTCGACGAAGCGCGACATGTGCGTGCCCTTGAAGTTGTGCGGCAGGCCGACGTACATGTTGAAGGTCGCGATGGTGTGCTGGACGCCGCCGCTCTTGTCGAGGACCTTGACCGGATGGCGGATCGACTTGATGCCGACCTTGTTGATCGGCAGCTGGCGCGAATCCTTGCTGCTCTGTACGTCTGGAATGCTCATGGGGTCCCTGGTGTTCACGGGAGGCTCTCCTGCGGGCGGTTTGGCCTTCATGTTAGCGTTCCCGATGGCTTGATTTGATCAATAAAGTTTCTGATGCTCGCCACGATTCCTTTTGCGTCGAGGCCGACCTCCGCCAGCAGCTGGGCTTGGTCGCCATGGTCGACGAAGCGGTCCGGCAGCCCGAGGCGCAGCAGGGGGATCGCCAGGCCCTGGCGTTCCAGCGAGCGGGCGATCTCCGAGCCGGCGCCGCCGATCACGGCGTTTTCCTCGATGCTGACGAGCAATTCGTGCGAGGCGGCCAGTTCCTTGATCAGCGCCTCGTCGAGCGGCTTGACGAAGCGCATGTTGGCGACGGTCGCGTCGAGCGTCTCGCCGGCCTGCAGCGCCGGCGCCAGCAGGGTGCCGAAGGCGAGCAGGGCGACCTTGCGGCCGTGCCGCCGCACCTCCCCCTTGCCGATGGGCAGCGTCTCGAGCGCCGCTTCGAGCGGCACGCCGGGACCGCCGCCGCGCGGGTAGCGCACGGCGGTGGGGCCGTCGTGCCGAAACGCGGTGGTCAGCATGCGCCGGCATTCGTTCTCGTCGGCCGGCGCCATCACCACCATGTTCGGGATGCAGGCGAGGTAGGAGAGATCGAAGGCGCCCTGGTGCGTGGCGCCGTCGGCGCCGACCAGCCCGCCGCGGTCGATGGCCAGCATGACCGGCAGGTTCTGCAGCGCGACGTCGTGCACCAGTTGGTCGTAGGCCCGCTGGAGGAAGGTCGAGTAGATCGCCACCACCGGCTTGAGTCCTTCGCAGGCGAGGCCGGCGGCAAAGGTGAGCGCGTGCTGCTCGGCAATGCCGACATCGTGGTAGCGCGCCGGGAATTCCTCGGCGAAGCGCACCAGGCCCGAGCCTTCGCCCATCGCCGGCGTGATGCCGACCAGCCGGTCGTCGGCCTGCGCCATGTCGCACAGCCAGTCGCCAAATATCTGCGTGTAGGTGAGCTTGCCGCCGCCCTTGCCGGCCGCGATGCCGCTGGCGGCGTCGAACTTCGATACCCCGTGGTAGAGGATCGGATCGGCCTCCGCCAGCTTGTAGCCCTGGCCCTTGGTGGTGACGACGTGGAGGAACTGCGGGCCGGTGAGCTGGCGCAGGTTCTGCAGGGTCGGGATCAGCGAGTCGAGGTCGTGGCCGTCGATGGGGCCGATGTAGTTGAAGCCGAACTCCTCGAACAGCGTGCTCGGCACGATCATGCCCTTGACGTGCTCCTCGGCGCGCTTGGCCAGTTCGAGCAGGGTCGGGGTCGCCTTCAGTACCTTCTCGCCGGCGCGGCGCGCGGCGTTGAAGGTGCGGCCCGACAGCAACCGCGCCAGGTACTTGTTGAGCGCACCGACCGGGCGCGAGATCGACATGTCGTTGTCGTTGAGGATCACCAGCAGGTTGGCGTCTATCACGCCGGCGTTGTTGAGCGCCTCGAACGCCTGGCCGGCCGACATGGCGCCGTCGCCGATGATGGCGACGACGCGCCGCTCCTCGCCCTTGTTGCGCGCCGCCACCGCCATGCCGAGCGCGGCGGAGATCGACGTCGACGAGTGGCCGACGCCGAAGGTATCGTAGGGACTTTCGGTGCGCCGCGGGAAGCCCGAGATGCCGTCCTTCATGCGCAGCCGGTCCATGCCGTCGCGGCGGCCCGTCAGGATCTTGTGCGCATAGGTCTGGTGGCCGACGTCCCACACCAGCCGGTCTTCCGGCGTGTCGAAGACGTAGTGCAGCGCGATCGTCAACTCGATGGTGCCGAGGTTCGAGGCCAGATGCCCGCCCGTCTTCGACACCGACTCGACGAGGAAGCTGCGCAATTCGTCGGCCAGCTCCGCGAGATCCTCGCGCGCCAGCTGGCGCAGGTCGGCGGGCGAATCGATGGTCTGGAGAAGCGGGAAGGACATGGCCGTCTAGAAGGTGCGATCGGCGATGAAGTCGGTCAGCTCGTGGAGCCGGCGCGCGCGGTCGCCGAAGGCGTCGAGCGCGGCGTGCGCGGCAGCGCGCAGCTCGGCGGCCTGTTCCTTGGCGCGCGGCAGCCCGAGCAGGTTGACGTAGGTCGGCTTGCCCTGCGCGGCGTCCTTGCCGGCCGTCTTGCCGAGCGTGGCGGTGTTCGCCTCGGCGTCGAGGATGTCGTCGACGACCTGGAACAGCAGCCCGGCCCGGTTGGAGAAGTGCGCCAGCGCGGTGATCGCGGCTTCGTCGGCGCCGCCGCAATGCGCGCCCAGCAGGACGGCGGCGCGGATCAATGCGCCGGTCTTGTGGATGTGCATGAACTCGAGTTCGGCGAGCGTCAGCGCCTTGCCGACCGCGGCGAGGTCGATGGCCTGTCCGCCGGCCATGCCGCGCGAGCCGGCGGCCTGGGCGAGCAGCGCGACCATCGCGAGCTGGCGGGCGGGATCGGCGGCGACCGGCTCCTCGGCGAGCGCCAGGAAGGCCTGCGTCTGCAGCGCGTCGCCGACCAGCAGGGCGGTGGCCTCGTCGTACTCGACATGGCAGGTCGGCTTGCCGCGCCGCAGGACATCGTCGTCCATGCACGGCATGTCGTCATGCACGAGCGAATAGACGTGGATCATCTCCACCGCGCATGCGCAGCGGTCGACGCGGACGGCATCGGCGCCGAAGATCTCGCCGGCGGCGTGGCACAGCAGCGGACGCACCCGCTTGCCGCCGCCGAGCGCCACGTAGCGCATCGCCTCGTGCAGGCGGCCGGGGGCGGTGGTGGCGGGCGGCAGCAGCCGTTCCAGCGCGCTCTCGGTCCGTTGTTGGACCGCCAGCATCCAGGCGCGGAAATCCATGGCGATCAGTCCGCGTCTTCGCCGCCGCCGGGCAGTTCGCGCAGGCTGCCGTTCTCCAGCATGCGGATCTTCTGCTCGGCTGCTGCCAGCCGCTCCTGGCAGGTCTTCAGCAACGCCATGCCGCGTTCGTAGTTGGCCAGCGACGACTCGAGCGGCGCGTCCCCGCTTTCCATGGCCTGGACGATGCGTTCCAGTTCCTGGAGGGCGGTTTCGAAGGACACGGGCTGAACGGCAGGCATCGAGGCGCGGAAGCGGGGCGGGAAACGCGTAAAAATAGCCTATCGGCTGGGTTCCGGTCAAATTGGCTATACTCGCCGGGTGGCACCCGCCGCCCCGCAAGGCACGGTGTGGCGCGCCTTTCCGAGGTTTTGGCATCCCGTTCATGGAGGTTGGGGAAATCATGTCCGACATCGCGTCCCCCGCGCAACTTGCACCCGAAGTCACGCAGTTTCCGGTCGACTGGTATTTCGACGAGAAGCTTTTCGAACTGGAGAAGCAGCTGTTCTTCGACGCCGGACCGGGCTACGTCGGCCATGAATTGATGGTGCCGGAACTCTACAACTACCGCTCCACCGAGTGGAACGACCACGCCAAGCTGCTGGTGCGCCAGCCCGACGGCATCTACGAGATGTCGAACGTCTGCCGCCATCGCCAGGCCATCATGCTGCAGGGCTCGGGCACGGCGCAGAACGTCGTCTGCCCGATCCACCGCTGGACCTACGACAGCCAGGGCGCGCTGGTCGGCGCGCCGCACTTCCCGGCCAACCCGTGCCTCAACCTGGGCAAGCGCAAGCTCGAGTCGTGGCACGGCCTGCTGTTCCGCGGACCGCGCTCGGCGGCGGCCGACCTTGCCGGGATGAACCTGGCCCCCGAATTCGACTTCTCCGGCTACAAGCTCGACCGCGTCGAACTGCACCGCTGCAACTACAACTGGAAGACCTTCATCGAGGTCTACCTCGAGGATTACCACGTGGTTCCGTTCCATCCGGGCCTCGGCAATTTCGTCACCTGCGACGATCTCACCTGGCAGTTCGGCGACTGGTACTCGGTGCAGCGCGTCGGCATCACCGGGCTCACAAAGGTCGGCTCGCCGGCCTACGGCCGCTGGCAGAAGGCGGTGCGCGACTACTACGGCGCCGACAAGCCGCCCCACGGCGCGCTCTGGCTGACCTACTACCCGAACGTGATGGTCGAGTGGTATCCGCACGTGCTGGTGGTGTCGACGGTGATCCCGGAGGACATCGACCGCACCATGAACGTCGTCGAGTTCTACTACCCGGAGGACATCGCCAGCTTCGAGCGCGAGTTCGTCGAGGCCGAGCAGGCGGCGTACATGGAAACGGCGATCGAGGACGACGACATCGGCGAGCGCATGGACCGCGGCCGCTACGCATTGTGGAAGGAAGGGCGCAGCGAAGTCGGGCCCTACCAGTCGCCGACGGAAGACGGCATGCGGCATTTCCACCGGTTCTACCGCCGCGCCATCGCCGGACGCTGGCCGCTGTAGGCCGCCGCCGGTTATAGTCTTCCCAAATTCGTCACAGGAACTCGCCATGATCGCCATCGACCACAAGGACAATCTCGTCACCGTCACCGTTCTCGGCGAATTCGCCGTCGCCGACTTCAAGGAGTTCGAGCGCGTCGTCGCCGAGGAGGTGCCGGCCGACGAACCCATCAACCTGCTGTTCGACCTGCGCGAAATGCTGCGCTTCACGGTCGACATGGTGCTCGAGGAGATCAAGTTCAGCCGCGAGCATCAGGAGAAGTTCGTCCGCATCGCGCTGCTGACCGACAGCCCGCTGGTGGCGTTCAGCGCCTGGCTCGAGCAGGCGTTCGTCGCCGCCGACCTGCGCGTGTTCAAGGACGAGGCGGATGCCCGCGCCTGGCTGGCGGGGGTGGCGGAATGAGCGGCACGCTGGTTTCCGCGGACGAGTTGGCGCGCCACGTCGGCGACCCCGGCTGGCGGGTGTTCGACTGCCGCCACGATCTGCGCGACACGGCGTACGGCGAGAAGGCCTACGCCAAGGAGCACATTCCCGGCGCGCTGTTCCTTCATCTCGACCGCGACCTGTCCGGTCCGACGAACGGCAAGAACGGCCGCCATCCGCTGCCCGATCCGGAGGTTTTCGCCGCCCGCATGGCGGCATGCGGCGTCGGCCCGGACACGCAAGTGGTCGCCTACGACAACGAGGGCAACGCCTTCGCGGCGCGCCTGTGGTGGCTGCTGCGCTGGATCGGCCACGAGAAGGTGGCGGTGCTGGACGGCGGCCTGGCCGGATGGCGCCGCGCCAAGCAGCCCTTGACGGCCGACGTCCCGAGCGTTCCGGCGGCGCAGCTGCCGGTGCGCAGGAGCGAGGAGACCGTGGATGCGGATTTCGTGCAATCCGCGCTCGGCAAGCCCGAAATGCTGCTG
>DASVZD010000226.1:0-2931 GCA_036391815.1 Rhodocyclaceae bacterium | reverse complement strand
ACACTCGGCCGACTTCAAACGCCGGTCCGACACCCTTGCACATCGAAAAGAGCCGGATTTTAGCGCAACTGCAGGCCTACCGCGCAGCCAAGCCCGGGCAGTTCTGGGGCACGCTGGGCATCATCGGCGTCTCGCTGTTCGGCGTCGTCGCCGCCTTCGGCACCGCGCCGACGGTGCAGGAAATCCAGAGCTTCCAGCAGACCCTCGTGGAGCCCCTTGCGGTTCCGCAGTCGGCGGTGATCGACGACTCCCGCGAGACCTTCGTGCGCGAGGAGCGCGTCCAGCGCGGCGACACGCTGGGGGCCCTGCTGTCGCGTCTTGGCGTTGACGACGAGGACGCCGCGGCTTTCCTGCGCGACAGCCGCGATGCGCAGGCCATCTTCCGCCAGCTGAGTCCCGGCAAGAATGTCACCGCGCGCGTCGATGCCGACGGCGACCTGCAGCAACTGGTGTTCCCGCTGAACGGCGCGAAGGACCTCGCGCTGACGGTCGATCGCGAGGACGACAAGTTCCGCGTCACCGAGCAGCCGCTGCAGTTGGAAACCCGGGTGCTGATGAAGTCGGCCGAGATTCGCTATTCGCTGTTCGGTGCCACCGACGCGGCCGGCATGCCCGACAGCGTCGCCACGGCCCTCGCCGACATCTTCGGCGGCGACATCGATTTCCATCGCGACCTGCGCAAGGGCGACCGCTTCTCGGTGGTCTACGAAGGCGTCTATTACCTCGGGCGCCTGGTGCGCACCGGCCGCATCCTCGCCGCCGAGTTCGTCAATGGCGGCAAGACCTATCAGGCGGTCTGGTTCCAGGGCGCCGATGGACAAGGCGGCTACTACACGCCGGACGGCAAGAACATCCGCAAGGCCTTCCTGCGCTCGCCGCTCGAGTTCTCGCGCATTACCTCGGGCTTCAGCCTGTCCCGCTTCCATCCGATCCTGCAGAAGTGGCGTGCCCATACCGGCATCGACTACGGCGCGCCGGTCGGCACCCGCGTCAAGGCCACCGGCGACGGCGTCGTCGATTTCGTCGGCAGGCAGGGTGGCTACGGCAATGTTGTGATCCTGCGTCACCAGGGTCGCTATACCACAGTGTATGGACATCTGTCGGGGTTCGCACCCGGCATCCGCAAGGGCGCGCGCGTCTCGCAGGGCGACGTGATTGCCTACGTGGGCGCCACCGGCCTTGCCACCGGCCCGCATCTGCACTACGAATTCCGTGTCGACGGCGTCTTCCGGAATCCCCTGACCATCGCGCTGCCCAGCGCGCCGCCGCTGGCACCGAACCAGATCGCGCAGTTCCGCACGCTGGCGCAGAAGGAGATGGCCAGCATCGACATGCTGCGCGGGACCAACGTCGCCTCGCTCGACTGAGCACTCCATGCCCGCAGGTCTCTTCATCGGGCTGATGTCGGGCACGAGCCTCGACGGCGTTGACGCCGCCCTAGTCGATTTCAGCGGGAACTCGCCGCACTGCCTCGCGACGCAATACCTTCCCTACCCGGCCGAGCTCCGCGCCGAAGCATTGGCGATACAGTCGCCGGGTGCCGATGAACTGCATCGCGCCGCTGTCCTCGCCAACCGCCTGACCGATCTCTACGCCCAGGCAGTCATCGAGTTGCTTGCAAATGCCGGGGCTGCGGCAGCCAGTGTGTGCGCCATCGGCTGCCACGGCCAGACGGTGCGCCATGTTCCGGCCGCCGGGTACACGATCCAACTCTGCAACCCGGCGCGGCTGGCCGAGAGGACGGGCATCGCCGTGGTCGCCGACTTTCGCAGCCGCGACATCGCCGCCGGCGGACAAGGCGCGCCGCTGGTCCCGGCGGTGCACGACGCGTTGTTCCGTTCGCCGTCGCGCCATCGGGTAATCGTCAACATCGGCGGCATTGCGAACCTCACCGACCTCGCCCCCGGACGCCCGACCGGCGGCTTCGACTGCGGCCCCGGCAACATGCTGCTCGATGCCTGGGCGGCCCGCCATCTCGGTGCGCCGCACGACGACGGCGGCCGCTGGGGACGCAGCGGCCGCATGCTGCCCGAATTGCTGGATCGGCTCAAGCGTCATCCATTCCTGGCGCTACCGCCGCCCAAGAGTTGCGGCCGCGAGGAATTCGGCATTGCCTGGCTCGACGGGCAGCTTCGCGGCGACGAGGCGCCGGCCGACGTCCAGGCCACGCTGGCCGCGCTGACCGTTGCGACCATCGCCGAAGCCGTATCGCGTTGCTGCGGCACGCCGCAGCAAGTCTTCGTCTGCGGCGGCGGCGTCCATAACGCCGCGTTGATGGACGGACTCGCCACCATGCTGGCGCCGGCCGCGGTCGACGTCACCGATGCGCTCGGCCTGCCGGCCGACTGGGTCGAGGCGGTCGCCTTCGCGTGGCTTGCCGAGCGCGCCCTGTCCGGGCTCCCCGGCAACCTCCCCGAAGTGACCGGCGCGGCGGGACCGCGCGTGCTCGGCGCAATCCATCCCGCCTGAGAAGGCGGCCCAGAAATGCAAAAGGGCGCCGAAGCGCCCTTGTTGCCGGGACCGGAGGCGCGTCAGGCCGAGAACGACGAGCCGCAGCCGCAGGTGCTGGTGGCGTTCGGGTTCTTGATGACGAACTGCGAGCCCTGCAGGCCTTCCGTGTAGTCGATTTCCGCGCCGACCAGGTACTGGTAGCTCATCGGATCGATCAGCAGCGTGACGCCGTTCTTCTCCATGGCGGTGTCGTCTTCGTTCGCGGTTTCCTCGAAGGTGAAGCCGTATTGGAAGCCCGAGCAGCCGCCGCCAGTGACGAATACGCGCAGCTTCAGCTCCGGGTTGCCTTCTTCCTGGATGAGTTCCTTGACCTTGTTCGCCGCGCTGTCGGTGAAGATCAGCGGTGCGGCCATATCGGTGGGGGCGTTCATGTAGTTATCTCCTGTAAAGCGTTGGGGTTTGCCGATTATCGGTCCATCG
>DASVZD010000225.1:0-14947 GCA_036391815.1 Rhodocyclaceae bacterium | reverse complement strand
TCGCAGAACTGCACGCTGATCTGGTGCGAGGACACCCGGAAGGCGGCGGTGGTCGATCCCGGCGGCGACGTCGACGAGATCGTCCGGGCGGCGACGCAACTGGGCATCGTTCCCGAGAAGATCCTGCTCACCCACGGCCACATCGACCATGCCGGCGCCACCGCGGAACTGGCCGCCCGGCTGTCCATCCCCGTCGAGGGGCCGCAGCGCGAGGACGCCTTCTGGATCGACCAGCTGCCGAAGCAGAGCCAGATGTTCGGCTTCCCGCACTGCCCTTCGTTCACTCCCGACCGCTGGCTCGAGGACGGCGACGAGGTCCGCGTCGGCACCAGCGTCACGCTCGAGGTGCTGCACACCCCCGGTCATACTCCCGGCCACGTCTGCTTCTTTCACCGCCCCTCCAAGCTCGCCCTGGTCGGCGACGTGCTGTTCGCCGGCTCGATCGGCCGCACCGACTTCCCGCGCGGCGACCACGACGCGCTGATCCGCTCCATCCGCCAGAAGCTCTGGCCGCTCGGCGACGACGTCAAGTTCGTCTGCGGCCATGGGCCGATGTCGACCTTCGGCGAGGAGCGCGCCTCCAATCCCTTCGTCGCGGATGGCGTCTGATGCGCCTGGCGCCGGGCCGGCGCCGCGTCCTGCCGCAAGACTGCTGAAGATCATCGGGCTCGCCCTGGCGGCGATCGTCGTCCTCGCCGCTGCGGCGGTCGCCTTCCTCTCCAGCCGCTGGTTCGCGGCCGCCGTTGAATCGTCGCTGGCGACGGCGATGCGGGAGGGCGGCAACCGCACGCTCAGGTTCGACGGCCCGCTGGAGTTCTTCTTCTGGCCCGACGCGGGCTTTCGCGTCGGCCGCGTGGAATTGTCCGAACCGGGCGGCGCCGCACCCTTCGCCTCGCTCGATTCCGCGGCGCTCCGGGTGCGCGTCGCGCCGCTGCTGGTCCGGCAGGTGGTGATCGACGAGTGCGCCGTGGCCGGGCTCAAGCTTTCCATCGTGCGCCACCGCGACGGCACGCTGAACATCGACGACCTGATCTCCCCCAGCCAGTCGCCGGCCGGCGCTTACCAGGTCGAGGCCGCCAGGATCGGGCTCGACGGGGCGACCCTGGCCTGGGTCGACGAAGCCGGCGGCTCGGCCACGACGGCAACCGGGATCGCGCTTTCCGGCGCCAACCTGCGGGCCGACACGGCGAAGAAGTCGATGAGCGCCGACGCCCTTTCGTTGGCGGGCGCCGTTGGCGATGCCCGGCTGCGCCTCGGCCTCGAGGGCGTGGCGGCCTCGCCCGCGGCGCTGAACGCGAATCGCCTGGTGCTGGGGCTGGATTACCGGTCGGCCGGCACCGCCGTCGCCGGCTCGCTGGCTGCCCGGCTCGCCGCCGACCCGGCTGGCGGTGCGGTTGCCCTCGACGATGTCGCGGGCAAGGTGGAAGTCGCGCATCCGCGCCTGCTGCATCCGCTGGCGCTGCCGCTCGCCGGCTCGCTGCACACGCAGCGCGGCGCGGCCGAAGGCCGGCTGTCGTCGCATTTCGACGAGTCGACGGCGTCCATCGCCTTGCGGATGAAGCGCTTCTCGCCGCCGGCCCTGCATTTCGACATCGACCTCGACCGGCTGGACGTCGGGCGCTACCTGGCGCCCGCCAACGGCGACGGCGGCGGCCCCGGCCAGCCGGCCGGACCAAGCCGGCTCTCGGTGCCGCAGGGACTCGAGCTCGACGGCGTCGCGAGGATCGGCAGCCTCGAGGTGGCGGGGATGAAGACGCGCAACATCCGGCTGGAAATCCGCAGCGAGGGCGGCGCCGTCGGCGTGCGCAGCCTGGACGCGGCGGGGAAATAGCATGCGCCTGGGCGTCGACCTCGGCGGCACCAAGATCGAGATCGTCGCGCTGGACGACGACGGCAGCGAACTGCTGCGCCGGCGCGTGGCAACGCCGCAGGGCGACTACGCGGCAACGGTGGCAGCCGTGCAGCGGCTGGTCGGCGACGTCGAAGCCGAACTGGGCCGCAGCGGCACGCTGGGCATCGGCATTCCCGGCGCCGAATCGCAGCTCACCGGCCTCGTCAAGAACGCCAACTCGACCTGGCTGATCGGCCGCCCGCTGCGGCAGGACCTGCAGCAGGCGCTGGCGCGCCAGGTGCGGCTCGCCAACGACGCCAACTGCTTCGCCTTGTCCGAAGCGACGGACGGCGCGGCGGCCGGCGCCGGGACGGTGTTCGGCGTGATCCTCGGCACCGGCGTCGGCGGCGGCATCGCCGTCCATGGACGCGTGCTGGCGGGCGCCAACGGCATCGCCGGCGAATGGGGACACAACCGGCTGCCCGGCGACGAGGAGTTCTGGCCGCCGTGCTACTGCGGGCGCGTCGGCTGCGTCGAGACCTTCCTTTCCGGCCCCGGCCTGGCGCGCGACCATGCGGCGCACGGCGGCGCGCCGCTGGGGCCCGCCGCGATCGTCGCCGCGGCAGCGGCCGGCGACGCCGGCTGCGAGGAGACGCTGCGCCGCTACGAGCGGCGCCTGGCGCACGCGC
Source organism: Rhodocyclaceae bacterium (assembly GCA_036391815.1). GTDB lineage: Bacteria > Pseudomonadota > Gammaproteobacteria > Burkholderiales > Rhodocyclaceae > Nitricoxidireducens. Next base: position 12,427 of record DASVZD010000225.1, on the reverse strand, counting down.
TGGCGGTCGTCATCAACATCCTCGATCCCGACGCCATCGTCCTCGGCGGCGGGCTCTCGAACCTGGACCGGCTTTACCAAAGCGTCCCCCGCCTGTGGGGGGCGCATGTCTTCTCCGACCACGTCGCCACCCGGCTGCTCAAGCATCGCCATGGCGATTCCTCCGGCGTACGAGGTGCCGCATGGCTCTGGTGAAACTCTTCGCGGGCGGCATCCGGCCGCTGCCGCCCGGCAACGAACCGACGGGCATCTTCAAGCAGGCGTGCGCGGCGCCCGTCTGGCTCGGCCGCGAGGGGCTGGCGAACGACGCCCAAGCAGACCGCCGCGTGCACGGCGGGCCGGCGAAGGCGCTCCACCAGTACCCGGCCGTCCATTACGCGGCGCTGGCGCAGGCCTTCCCGGCCGCCGCCGCGGCGCTGGTGCCCGGCAGCCTGGGCGAGAACCTGAGCGTCGACGGCTGGGACGAGGACAGCGTCGCGGTCGGCGACGTCTTCCGCCTCGGCGACGCCGTGATCCAGGTCACCCAGCCGCGCTCGCCGTGCTGGAAGATCGACCGGCGCTTCGGCGTCGAGGGCATGACGCGCTTCGTCGACGCCGGCGGCCTTACCGGCTGGTACTACCGCGTGCTTGAGGAAGGCGAGGTGGCGCCGGGTTGCCGCTTCGAGCGCATCGAGCGGCCGGCCCCCGACGCTGCCGTGCGGCGCATCTTCGAGTTGCGCAAGGGACCGCGCGGCGACCGCGCCGAACTCGAAGCCTTCGCCGCCACGCCGGGCCTGAGCCCGAGCTGGGCCGAGAAGCTGCTGGCGCGCGCGCGCGGCGGCTGACAAGGCGCCGCCGGCCGCTGCCGCGATGCCGGCGCTGGCCCGGGGCCGGTTCCCGCCCGGCGCTAGAACTCCAGCGGATCGACGTCCAGGTGCCAGCGCAGGCCGCGCGGCGCCTTGAGCGCGTAGATCGCTTCCGACCACGCCGCCAGGAAGGCCTGCAGCGCCGGGCGCGAGTGGGATTCGACCAGCAGCTGGGCGCGCTCCAGGCTCATCAGGCGCGACAGCCGCATCGGCACCGGGTCGTAAAGGGCGACGGGAACCCGGGCCGCCTGGGCCAGCGGCTCCGCGGCGGCGCGGGCCTGCGCCAGAAAGGCGAGCGACTGGTCCATCGCCTTCGCCTCGGCGCGCAACAGGCACTGGAAGGCGAAGGGAGGGAAGCCGGCGACCTCGCGCTCGTCGAGCTGGGTGCGGGCGAAGCCGGCGTAGTCGTGCGCCGCCAGGGCCCGGTAGAGCGGATGGTCGGGATACTCGGTCTGCACCAGCACCTCGCCGGGCAGCTCGGCGCGTCCGCTGCGGCCGCCCACCTGCATCAATTGGGAGAACAGGCGCTCGGGGGCGCGAAAGTCGGCGGCGAACAGCGCCGAGTCGGCGCCCAGCACGCCGACCAGCGTCAGGCGCGGGAAGTCGTGCCCCTTGGCCAGCATCTGCGTGCCGATCAGGATGTCGGCGCGGCCTTCGTGGATCGCCGCCAGCAGGGCCTGCCACTTCTTCGGCGTGCTGGCCGAGTCGCGGTCGATGCGCAGCACATTGGCGGCGGGGAAGCGTTCCCGCAGCGCCGCCTCGAGCCGCTGGGTGCCGCGGCCGAACGGCTGGATGTCCTGGTTGCCGCAGTCGGGACAGGCCTTCGGGATGCGCGCTTCGAGCCCGCAATGATGGCAGCGCAGCACGCGGTCGGCGAGATGGACGACCAGGTTCGCCGCACAGCGCGAACAATGCGACACCCAGCCGCAGGACGGGCAGGCGAGCACCGGCGCGTAGCCGCGCCGGTTGAGGAACACCAGGCTCTGTTCGCCGCGCTCCAGCCGCGTCCCCAGCGCTGCGAGCAGCGCGGCCGACAGCCCCTCCTGCAACTTCTCGCGCCGGGTGTCGACGGTCCTCACCGCAGGCAGGGCCTCGGCCACGGCGCGGCGGCGCAGCTCGAGCAGGCGGTAGCGGCCGGAGCCGGCGTGGTGGAAGCTCTCCAGCGAGGGCGTGGCGGAGCCGAGGACGATCGGGACGCCCAGCTGCTTGGCGCGGAAGGCGGCGACGTCGCGCGCCGAATAGCGCAGGCCGTCCTGCTGCTTGAAGGACGCATCGTGCTCCTCGTCGACCACGATCAGCTGCAGGCGCGGCAGCGGCATGAACACCGACAGCCGCGTGCCGAGCACGATGTCGGCGCGGCCGGCCATGCCGTCGAGGAAGCCCCGGGCGCGCGCGGCCTCGGGCATGCCGCTGTGCGCCGAGACGATGCAAGCGCTGGGGAAGCGCTGCGCCACCCGCGACTCGAGCTGCGGCGTCAGCGCGATCTCGGGCACCAGCATCAGCGCCTGGCCGCCGCGCTCGAGCACGGCGGCGATGGCGCGCAGGTAGACCTCGGTCTTGCCGCTGCCGGTGATGCCGTGGAGCAGGAAGACGCCGAAACCCTCCGCCGCGCCGAGTGCCGCCACGGCGGCGGCCTGGTCCTCGAGCAGCGCCGGCACCGGCGGCTGCGGCGCAGCTTCGATCGCCTTCGCCTTCAGCGCACGCGGCAGCTTGCCGCGGCGGAGCATCGGCGGCAGGGCGAACGCCACGACCTGGCCCAGCGGGTACTGGTAGTAGCGCGCGCAGAACTCGCACAGCGCCAGCCAGTCGGCGGGCAGCGCCGGCATGTCGCGCAGGATCTCGCGCACCGGCTTGAGCTTTTCCGCCGGCTGGTCGCTCCCCTCGAGCACCGCGAAAATGACCCCGGTCTTCTCGCCCGCGCCGAACGGGACGGCGACGCGGCGGCCCCGGTCGTCGGGCAGCGCATCATCGGCCAGGTAGTCGAACAGGCGGGGAAGCGGCGCATCCAGCGCCACGCGGACGATCGTCATGCGGTATCAGAGGCTTGCTTGGCCAATCTCGACTCCACCTTCCCTTGGCCCCCTAATTACTTGGTCCCTAATGCTTTTTGGGTTTCCCACAAAAACTGTGGACAACTTTGTGAGTAACGGTGGACCGACCCGGCCTAAATGGCCGATCTGAAACAATTTGTTAATCGATGCACAACAATTGTGCTGATGGCAAGCTTATATTTTTCAAGGGGTTACGGGATTTCTATTACTTAGGTACGATTGGAGCTCCCCTGGACTCCGTCTAACCCGGTTTCTGTGAATAAGTCAACACCGGGCGCCCCTTTTCGGAAGCCTTGCGGGACCGGCTTTCCCGGCCCGCGCAGGCCCGAAACTCAAGGCCGGTGCCGGTGCACGGCCTCGACCAGCGCGGAAACGCGCTCCGGCGGGGTGTGCTGCGAAATGCCATGACCCAGGTTGAACACGTGGCCACTTCCGGAACCGTAGGAATCCAGGATGCGCCGCGCTTCCTTCTGCACGGCCTCGCCCGAGGCGAACAGCGCCATGGGGTCCATGTTGCCCTGCAGCGCAACTTTGTCGCCGACGCGCCGACGCGCCTCGCCGAGGTCGGTCGTCCAATCGAGGCCGATGGCGTCGCAGCCGATGGCGGCGATCGACTCGAGCCACTGGCCGCCGCCCTTGGTGAACACGATCGAGGGCACGCGCTCGCCGTCATGGCGCTTGATCAGGTCGCCGACGATGCGCTGCATGTAGGCGAGCGAGAACTCCCGGTAGGCATGGGCCGGCAGCATGCCGCCCCAGGTATCGAAGATCTGCACGGCCTGCGCGCCGGACTCGATCTGCGCGTTCAGGTAGTCGGTGACGGCGGTGGTCGTGACGTCGAGGATCCGGTGCAGCAGGTCGGGCCGGTCGAACAGCATGGTCTTGATGGTGCGGAAGTCGTCGGAGCCGCCGCCTTCGACCATGTAGCAGGCCAGCGTGAACGGGCTGCCCGAGAAGCCGATCAGCGGCACCGAGTCGGCCAGCGCGCGGCGGATCTCGGCCACGGCGTCCATCACGTAGCGCAGATGGACGTTGGGGTCCGGCGCCTGGAGGTCGCGGATTTCCCATTCGTCGCGCAGCGGGCGCTCGAACTTGGGACCCTCGCCGTCGGCGAAGTAGAGCCCCAGCCCCATGGCGTCCGGCACGGTGAGGATGTCGGAGAACAGGATGGCCGCGTCGAGGCCGTAGCGGGCCAGCGGCTGCAGCGTGACTTCGCAGGCCAGGCCGGGATCCTTGCACTGGTTGAGGAAGCTGCCGGCGCGCCGGCGCGTCTCGCAGTATTCGGGCAGGTAGCGGCCCGCCTGGCGCATCAGCCAGACGGGGGTGTAGTCGACCGGTTCGCGCAACAGGGCGCGCAGGAAATTATCGTTCTTGGGGCGGGCCATCGTGGCGCTCCGGTTTCTTGGAAAGCCGCATTATCGCATCGGGCGGCGGCACTTCCGCCGGGCGCCACATGGAAAATGCCGCGGCGAGCCCGAAGGCATCGCCGCGGCGGCGGGGGGAAACGCTACTTGCCGAAGAAGCCCATCGTCACCAGCACCAGCAGCACCAGGCCGATGGCGATGAGCGTCAGGCCGAGGATCTTCGAGCCGACCGCCATCTTGCGCGGCGGCGCATCGACCAGGTACTTCGCCAGTTCGCCGGAGTCGACCAGGCGCTGGTAATAGGCCGGGTGATCCTTGCGGAACTCCTCGAGCGACTGCGTGCCGGTGAACATCACGATGTCCGGCGGCGGCAGCTTGTCGGGGCGGAAGTGGTTGTTGAAGAAGTGCACCGTGAAGAGGAACACCGCCGCGAGGAAGCCTTCCTCGCCGTGCACCACGGTGCCGACGTTGAACACCCAGCCCGGCAGGTACTGCGCGGTCACGTGCGGGAAGGCCAGCATCAGGCCGCTCCAGCCGATGATGTTCACGCCCCAGAACACCGCCCAGTAGTCGAACTTCTCGAAGTAGGTCCAGCGGTCGAAGCGCGGCTTCTCGCCCTTGCCGAAGAACCACTTGAACATGCCCCAGCAATCCCTGAAGTCCTTCCAGTTAGGGAGGAAGGAATCCGGCCCGAACCAGCGGAACTTGCGGTCGCGCAGCAGGCGCTGCATCACGTAGAAGAAGTGGATCATGAAGATGCCGACGAAGCCGGCGGCGGCGAACCGGTGGATCAGCCCGACGGTGCGCGGCGTGCCGATGAACTGGGCGAATACCGGCGCCCACGAGCTGTGGGCGAACAGCGCCGTCATGCCGGTCAGCACCATGGTCATGGTGATCAGGGCGAAGGCCAGGTGCGCCAGGCGCCAGCCCCAGGGGAAGCGCTTGAAGTGCTTGCGCGGGTCGAGCTTGAGGCCCCGCAGGTCGATGTGCGGCGCCGGCTTGCCGGCCTTGCGGTCCTGCAGCTCGCGCCAGTACCAGAGCAGCGAATGCGACCAGAAGAACACGAACACGAAGATCAGCAGGCCGACCATGAACTTGGTCGCGATGTACATCTGCGGATACTTGTCGAAGTCGTGCGCGTTGGCGTGCGGGTGGAAGGACGCGAAGCCCGGCGTGGCGTCGTGCATGCCCGGCTTCTTGTCGCTGTGGCACTTCTGGCAGGTCTTCATGCGGTTCTTCGCCGACACCTTCGCCTTGGGGTCGTCGACGGCGCGGATGTCGTGGCTGCCGTGGCAGTCGACGCAGCGCGCCGTGTAGGTGAAGCCGAGCTTGTTGACCTGGCCGTGGTAGGTGTCGCGGTAGCTCTTGAACTCGTCGGGGTGGCAGTTGCCGCAGGCATTGACGTTGGCCAGCTTGAAGGCGTCCGACGAAGTGTTGCTGATGCTGTGCGCGGTGTGGCAGTCGGCGCAGTCCGCCGCCTTGACGTTGCCCTTGTCGAGCATCGCCTTGCCGTGGACCGAGGATTGGTACATCTCGTACTGCTCCTCGTGGCACTTCTCGCCGCAGGTGACCGGGATCTCCTTGTGCCAGGCGATGCGCTTGACCGTGCCGGCCGGCGGCACGTGGAATTCGTGCGAGTTGTGGCAATCCTCGCAATAGGCTTTCGGCCGCGACGGGTTGTCCTTGTCGGGCCGCGCATGGAAGGAAGCGCGGTAGGCCTCGATGTTCTGCGCCACCAGCCCGAGGCGCGACTGCTCCTCGGCCAGCTTGTCCTTCTTCGCGCTCTCCCACAGGGCCTGGTGGCAGGTCACGCAGTTGGGCTTCTCGACGCGCGGGTCGATCCTGTGCTTCTCGACGGCGTCGGTGATTTCCTTGTGGCAGGCGGTGCACGCCATGTCGGCGTGCACGCTCTTGCCGTACTTGGCGGGCTCGACGGCGGCCAGTTCGCGCTTGTCGCCCTCCTTGGTGACGACTTCCAGCTTGCCTTTCTTGCCGTCATGGCAGGTCAGGCAGGTTGCGTTGTCGAGCTTGGGTGCCTCCGCCCTGGCGCGCGGCGGACAAAACAGGGCCGCGCCGACCAGCAGCGCGGTCAAGGCGAAAGCCGGGATTCTGCGTGCGTTCATGATCTCCATTCCCGATAGCGAGCGGCGACGGCGCCGGGCGGCGCCGTGCCGACGATTGCAGCCCCTGAAGAAGAAGGGCCGGCTGGGCCGGCCCTTGGGCTTACAGCGTCAACAGCCAGGAGATGAAGTTCTTCATCTGGGCCTCGTCCGAGGCCTCGACGATCTTGTGCTCCTCTTCGGTGCCGTCCTCGAGCTTCACCTTCGGTCCCGAGGTCAGGTGCTTGTGGATCTTCGCCTCGGCGTCGGCCTTGCCCTTGTACTTCGCGGCGATCTTCTTCCATGGCGGACCTTTCTTGGTCTTGTCCATGGTGTGGCACTTGAAGCATTCGGCGTCCTTGACCCAGGCCTGTGCCGCGGCGGCATCCGCCGCCTGGGCGGGCGCCGCGAGGACGAGAAGGCCGGAAGAAAGGACGAGCGTTGCCGCGAACAATTTCTTGCTCATTTTCGGGTTCCCCTTTTTTCTATCAAGTGGCGATGCCACTTGCGTTGAGACGGCAGGTCACCCTCCGCGGCGCTTCCGCCGCGGCCTCACCAAACGCCCTGCCGCCCTTCCGGCCGCCGCCCTCCCCGGGCAGCGGCCATGAAGTCACTGCGACAGGATCCAGTGCACCAGGTTCTTGATCTGCTCCGGGCTCTTGTCGAGGATGGCCTTGTGGTTCTCCTTGTGGCCGTCCGTCAGCTTGACCATCGCGCCGGTCGTCACGTGCTCGTAGATGACCTGCTCGGCATCGGGATTGCTCCGGTAGAAATCCGCGATGACCTTGTAGGGGGGGCCTTCCTTCTTCTTGTTGACCGCGTGGCAGCGCAGGCAATGCTCGCTGCGCGCGACCTTGATCGCCGCATTCGCATCGACGTTCTCGGCGGCAGCGGCGGAAAACGCCGCGACCATTGGGACCACCCCGAACAACAACCCTCTGACGATGTATTTCATGCTGCCCTCCGACTTGGAAAACCGCGACCGGGCTGGCTCCGCGACCGCGGACTGCCCGATTCCCCTTACATGGTTGTCAGAATGGCAGCAGTTGCCCCGCCGCGACATAGGAATCGACTTAAACTTCTTGTGGGAAGCTTCCTACCTTCCCGCAAGCCGCCGGTCAGGCGTCTTCGGTGCCGGTCCTGGCGGTGCGCAGCCCGAGGTCCTTGAGCTTGCGGTAGAGGTGGGTGCGTTCCAGCCCGGTCTTCTCGGCCAGCCGCGTCATCGCGCCGCCCTCGCGCGCCAGATGGAACTGGAAGTACATGCGCTCGAAGTATTCGCGCGCCTCGCGCAGCGGCATCTCCATCACCTCGGGCGGCAGCCCCGGCGGCAGGTTGGGGTCCTGCGCGGCGCCCGGGAACAGGTGGTGCGTCACGTCCTCGGCCGCGATCTCCTCCTCCAGCGCGGCCAGCGCCAGCGACTTGACGGCGCTCTTCAGCTCGCCGAAGCCGCCCGGCCAGGCATGCTGGCGCAGCGCGTTGAGCGCCGACGTCGACAGCCGCCGCAGCGGCACTTCGCCGGCCTCGGTCAGCTGGACCAGCAGGTGCGAGGCCACTTCCGGAATCTCGTCCTTCAGCTGCGTCAGCGTCGGCAGGCCGACCCAGACGTCGAACAGCCGGCGCAGCGCCGGCTCCTCCCAGCCGTGGGCGGCGAGTTCGGCCGGCTCGTGGACGGTGGCGGCCACCAGCCGCAGGCCGAAGCGCTCGAGGCGCTCCAGCGCGAAGGCCAGGTTCTTCTGCTGCAGCCGGGTGAGGCGCGCCAGCTCCTCGCAGTACAGCACGCCGCCGGAAGCCGCCTCCAGCGCCTCGAGCGACAGCGGCGTCGAGTCCTGCGCCAGGTCGATCCACACCTTGCCGGCCGGATGCAGCGTGCGCGCCGCCAGCTCGACGATGCCGCCCGGCGCGGTGCGCAGCAGCACGGCGGCATTCTTCGCCGCCACCTGCTCGATGCGCTTCCTCAGGTCCTTGAGCGGGGCGGAACGCGGGAAGGCCGCCAGCGAAAGGCCGCCGGCGCCGGGCTTGCGTCCCACTTCGAGGCCGCGCTTGATCGCCGCCAGCAGGCGCTGCATGCCGATCGGCTTCTCGAGGAAGTCGAGCGCGCCGATCTTGGTCGCCTCGACCGCCGTGTCGATGGTGCCGTGGCCGGACATCATGATGACCGGCATGGTGAGCTGGCCGGCGGCCGCCCATTCCTTGAGCAGCGTGATGCCGTCGGTGTCGGGCATCCAGATGTCGAGCAGGACCAGGTCGGGCCGCGCCGTCTCGCGCGCCTCGCGCGCCGCGGCGGCGTTTTCCGCGAGCGTGACGTCATGGCCTTCGTCGCGCAGGATGTCGGACAGCAGCTCGCGTATGCCGATTTCGTCGTCGACTACCAGTATCTGTGGCATGGCGTGAATGTTACCCCGTTGCGAGTGGAAGCTTGATGCAGACTTCGGCGCCGCCTTCGGCGCGATTGGCGAGCTTGATCTCGCCATGATGTTCGTCGATGACCTTGCGCACGATCGCCAGCCCCAGCCCGGTGCCCTTGGCCTTGGTGGTGACGTAGGGTTCGAAGGCGCGCGACAGGATCTGCGGCGGGAATCCGGGACCGTTGTCCCGCACCGTCAGCACGGCGCGCTTGTCCTCGCGCTGCATGGCCACGGTGATGAGCGGGTCCGCGGTGGCCGCCTCCGCCAGCGCTTCGCGGCCGTTCTTGACCAGGTTGTGCAGCACCTGGCGCAGCTGGTTGGCATCCGCCAGCACGCCCGGCAATCCGTCGGCCGGCTCCATCGCCACGCGCGTGTCGCTCGCCGCATAGAGATCCAGCACCTCGCGCACCAGGGCGTTGAGGTCGATCGTCGCCAGCTCGGGCGGCGGCGTCTTGGCGTAGTCGCGGAAGTCGTTGACCATGTTCTTCATGGCCGCGACCTGGTTGATGATGGTCTGCGTGGAGCGGTGCAGCATGTCGCGCGCGGTAACGTCCAGCTTGTCGGACAGCTTGAGCTGCAGCCGCTCCGCCGACAGCTGGATGGGCGTCAGCGGGTTCTTGATCTCGTGGGCCAGGCGCCGCGCCACTTCGCCCCAGGCCGCCGTGCGCTGCGCCGAGATGACGTGGGTGATGTCGTCGAACACCACCACGTAGCCGCCGCCGCCCGGCAGCGTCGAGCCGCGCAGCAGCAGCGTCTGGGGGGCGCCGGTGGCGTTGGTCAGCTCGAGCTGCTGCTGCCACTCCCCGCCGCGCTCGCGGAAGCCGGCGACGATCGCACCGGCGAACGCGGCGTGCCGGCTCCATTCGGCCAGCGGCGAGTTCTCGGCGCCGGCCAGGTCGTCGCCGAGGATGGTGGCGGCGCCGCGGTTGGCCGCGCGCAGGCGGAAGCCGGTGTCGAAGGCCAGCACGCCGGCCGACAGGTTGGCCAGCACGCTCTCGAGATAGGCGCTGGTGGTCTCCAGCTGGTTGCGATGGCGTTCGCTGTCCTGCCGCGCCTCGGCCAGCTGCTGCGTCATCCTGCTGAACGACTGCGTCAGCACGCCCAGCTCGTCGTGCGTCGGCAGGGCGGCGCGCGGCGTGAAGTCGCCGGCCGCCACCGCCTGCGTGCCCTCGGCCAGGATCAGCAGCGGGCGCGCCAGCCGCTCGGCGAGGAAGAAGGCCAGCGCCACGGCGGCGAACAGCGCCAGCATCAGCGTGAAGGTGAGCGTCAGCGTATAGATGCGCTTCAGCCCGTCCTTGCTGAGCTGCAGCTCCTGGTAGTCGCGGTAGGTGTTCGCCACCGAGTCGGCGCTGCGCGCGATGGCGTCCGGGATGCGCTGCGTGAGCTGCAGCACCCGCGGCTCATCGCCGAGCGCCAGGCCCTGCACGGGCACCAGCACCCGCAGCACCAGCCCCGTCGCCGCCTCGCCTTCGGCCGACGCCACGCCGCGCCCCGACACCGCCATGCGCAGCTGCGTCTGGCTCGGCACCGAAGGCATCAGGTTGCCGACGTCGGTCGAGCTGTTGGTCAGCACCCGGCCCGAGGCGGTCATCAGCGTCGCCGTCTGCGCGCCCGCCTGCTCGCGCAGGCGGTTGAGGAACGCCGGGCTCTGCGAATCGCCGAGGTCGAGCGCCATGCTGCGGCCCTTGGCGAGCAGCTCGCCCTGCAGGGTGTCGAGCACGGTGCGCCCGAGGTTGAGGCCGTCCTCCAGCGCATTGTCGACGCGCACGTCGAACCACGAGTCGATGCTCTTGACGGCGAACTGCATCGACACTGCATAGACCAGGGCGCCGGGCAGCACCGCCATCAGCGCCAGCATGACCAGCAGCCGCCACTTGAGGCGCGAGCCGAACACGCCGGCCCGATAGTCGCGCCACAGCGAACGCACCTGCAGGCCGAGCAGCGTCAGCAGCGCGACGCCGGCGATCGCATTGACGCCGATCAGCAGCGGGTAGTTGCGCGCGAACAGCGCCGTGTTCGCGGTCGCCGTCGCCAGCAGGAACAGCAGCAGGGCGGACAGCGCCGCGATGACGCCCAGCGCGATTCTCATTTGCCCTCAGGCGCGACGAATTGCCAGCGCAGCACCTTGGTGTCCACCTGCCACTCGCGGTTGGCCAGCGCATCGACCTGCAGCGGCTTGGGCAGCTGGCTGCGGTCGATCGACAGCCGCAGCGCGGCGTTGTACGTCTCGCCGGGCTTGAGCGCGCCCTTGTCGGCCACGGGCAGCGCGACGATGCGCGAAATGACGCGCAGCGCCTCCGACAGGGTGTCGAAGCTCTGGTGCAGGCTGCCGAGCGACAACCGGTATTGGCGCGTCAGCGCGTTGTAGGCGAGCCGGTACTCGAGGCGGCGGTCCGCGACATGCTCGGAAGCCCAGTACCAGCGCGGCCGCGTCAGGTCGAACTCGACCACGAAGTAGAGCGGCAGCCCGCGCGCCACCGCCTCTTCCAGGCGCGAGCCGAGGTCGATGGCGAACTCGGCGGACAGCGCGTAGCCGTCCTCGGTGGGCGTCAGCGCCGCGCGCTGCGGCTCGATGCTGCCGGCATAGGCCGCGGCCGACACCAGCAGCAGCATGGCGCCAAGCCACGCGCTAAGCCGATTTCTCCAGCCGGGCATAGAAAAAGCCGTCATGTTCCGGGTCGGGCAGCAGCTGCCATTCGCGTTGTTCGTGGTTGCCGCCCGGCGGCGTCGGCAGGCGGACCGCGTCGGGATGACGGACGGCGAAATCCGCGATCTGGCGCGCGTTCTCCTGCGGAAACACCGAGCAAGTGCAGTAAAGCATTCTGCCACCGGGGGCCAGCACCTGCCACAAGGCGTCCAGGATTTCGGCCTGGGTACGTGCGAAATTGTCCACATCCGCCGGCCGCCGCAGCCACTTGATGTCGGGATGCCGTCGCACCACCCCCGACGCGCTGCACGGCACGTCGGCCAGGATGCGGTCGAAGGGCCGGCCGTCCCACCAGTCGGACAAACGGCGGCAGTCGGCGACCTTCACCGCGGCGGCGAGCCCCAACCGGCCCAGGTTCTCGTCGATGCGCGCGGCGCGCGCCGCGTCGGCCTCGAGCGCCAGCAGCTCGACGTCCGCCGTCTCCAGCAGGTGCGAGGTCTTGCCGCCCGGCGCGGCGCAGGCATCAAGCACCCGCATGCCGGGGGCGGCGTCGAGCAGGTGCGCCGCCTGCTGGGCACCCCAGTCCTGCACCGATACGCGGCCGGCCGCGAAGCCCGGCAGCCGTTCGACGCCGACCGGCGCGTCGAGCAGCACCGCCGCGCCGTCGAGCACGCGGCCGCCGATGCCTTCGGCCTGCAGCGCCGCGAGGTAGGCGGCCGCATCGCCGTGGCGGCGGTTGACCCGCAGGCACATCGGCGGGTGGCCGTTGGCCGCGGCGGCGATCGCCGGCCAGTCCGCGGGGTAGGCGCCGGCCAGCGCGTCCAGCCACCAGCGCGGATGCCGCCAGCGCGCGACGTCGTCGCCCGCCGCCGCCGCTTCCAGCTCGTCGCGCCGGCGCAGGAAATTGCGCAGCACGCCGTTGACCAGCCCCTTGAACTTGCCGTGCGCGATGCCGGCCGCCGCCTGCACGGCCTGGTCGACCGTGGTGTGGGCGTCCTCGGGCCGCTGGTCGAGGCG
>DASVZD010000224.1:0-4652 GCA_036391815.1 Rhodocyclaceae bacterium | reverse complement strand
GATGATCGGCTTCTTCGCCGCCTGGATCACCATGATGCTCGGCTCGATCCCGCAGCAGGACGTGTTCCAGCGCGTGCAGTCGTCGAAGACCGAGAAGATCGCCGTGTGGGGCTCGGTGCTCGGCGGCAGCCTCTACTTCCTGTTCGCCTTCGTGCCGATGTTCCTCGCCTACTCGGCGACGCTGATCGATCCGAAGATGGTCGCCGACCTGATCGACACCGACCCGCAGCTGATCCTACCGCGCCTGGTGCTCGAGAAGGCTCCGCTGTTCGCCCAGGTGATGTTCTTCGGCGCCCTGCTCTCCGCCATCAAGAGCTGCGCCTCGGCGACGCTGCTGGCGCCCTCGGTGACCTTCACCGAGAACATCATGAAGCCGATGATGAGCAAGATGTCCGACCGCAAGCTGCTGCTGACGATGCGCGCCGTGACGCTGACCTTCACCTGCCTCGTCACCCTCTACGCCATGGAATCCAAGTCGAGCATCTTCAAGATGGTCGAGAACGCCTACCAGATCACCCTGGTCGCCGCCTTTATCCCGCTGGCCTGCGGCGTCTACTGGCGGCGTGCCACCAACCAGGGCGCGCTGATGTCGATCTTCCTCGGCGTCTCGGTCTGGCTGTCGGTGCTGATCGGCAGTCCCGAGGACCCGTTCATCCCGGCGCAGTTCGCCGGCCTGATCGCCAGCGCCATCGGCATGGTGGTCGGCTCGCTGATGCCGCAGTTCGTGCACCACGACCCGCACATCCACGACGAGCTGCGCATGGGCCACCACGCCGCCGCCGCGGCCGAGACCTATCACGTGGCGGAACATCCGCATCACCATTCGTAAGATGGCACAGAACTTCGACCTGCTGATCGTCGGTGCCGGTCCCACCGGCCTCAGCCTCGCACTCACCCTGCGCGACAGCGGCCTCAAGATCGGCATCGTCGAGCGCCAGGCCCGGGACGCGATCGCCAAGCCGAAATTCGACGGCCGCGAAATCGCGCTCACGCACCACTCGATGGATGTCCTCAAGGCCATGGGCCTCGGCGACGCGCTGGCGTCCGAGATTTCCGTGCTCGAGAAGGCGCACGTCGTCGATGGCTCCTCGCCCTATTGCCTGAGCTTCGAGCCGCCGGCGAACTCCACCGACCCGCTGGGCTTCCTGGTGCCCAACCACGTGATCCGCCAGTCGCTGTGGGATGCGGTGGCCGCCTGCCCCGACGTCGCGCTGCTGGACGGCCGGACGGTGACCCAGGTGGACAGCGACGCCGAAGGCGCCTGGCTGCGCGCCGAAGGCGGCGAAACCTTCTCCGCGCCGCTGATCGTGGCGGCGGACAACCGCTTCTCCGAAACGCGGCGCATGATGGGCATCGGCGCCTCGATGCACGACTTCGGCCGCACCATGCTGGTCTGCCGCATGGAACACGAGGCGCCGCACCACCATGTCGCCCTCGAATGGTTCGACTACGGGCAGACGGTGGCGCTGCTGCCCTGCAACGGCAACGTGAGCTCCGTGGTGATGACGCTGCCCGGCCGCGAGCACGCCAAGCTGATGGCGATGGACGAGACGGATTTCGCGCGCGAGATCGAGCAGCGCCTCAAGCACCGCTGCGGGGCCATGAAGCTGGTCAGCGAGCGCTGCGGCTACCCGCTGGTCGCCGTCTACGCCCACCGCTTCGCCGGCCGCCGCTTCGCCCTGGCGGGCGATGCGGCCGTCGGCATGCACCCCGTCACCGCCCACGGCTTCAACTTCGGTCTGCTGAGCCAGGAGACGCTCGGCAAGCACATCCGCGACGCCCACGCCCGCGGCCTGGACATCGCCGACCCCGCTGGCCTCGGCCGCTACGAGACCAGCCACCGCCTGGCGACGCTGCCGATCTTCCTCGCCACCAACGTCGTCGCCTCGCTGTTCACCGACGACCGCGGGCCGGCGAAGATGGTCCGCTCATTGGCTTTGCGCTTAAGCGATCGTCTGCCCTTCTTCAAGCAGACTGTCGCCGGACGCTTGCTCGCGCGCTGATCGCCCGGGGAGCACGCTCGGGCCGCCGGGGTGCCCTGCTGCGCTTCGTGTCCCCCGGCGGACAAAGGCGATAAGGCGTCCGCCTCCTCCTTTACCTACGCGCAGCGGGGCACCCCACCGGCCCGGCGGGTTTCGCGGCATCGCGCGCCCAAGCAGACCCGAACTGGCGCCCCCATCCCCCTGACCTAGAATGGCTGCATACCCGTTCCGACGAGTCTGCCGTGGCCCTGCTAGAGCTCAAGAACATCACGCGCCGCTTCGGCGAACTCGAGGCCGTCAAGGACGTCACGCTGTCCATCGAAGCGGGCGAGTTCTTCACCCTGCTCGGTCCTTCGGGCTGCGGCAAGACCACCATCCTCCGCATGATCGCCGGCTTCGACGCGCCCGACGAAGGCGACGTGCTGCTCGACGGCAAGTCGCTTGCCGGCGTGCCGCCCGAGAGGCGTCCGCTGCACACCGTGTTCCAGAGCTACGCGCTGTTTCCCCACATGACGGTCGCCGGCAACGTCGCCTTCCCGCTCGAGATGGCCGGCCGCTCCGGCAATGAGATCAAGCGGCGCGTTGCCGAAACGCTCGCCCTTGTGCACCTGACCGACAAGGCGCACCAGTTCCCGCATGAACTCTCCGGCGGCCAGAAGCAGCGCGTCGCCCTGGCGCGCGGGCTGGTCAGCAAGCCGCGCCTGCTGCTGCTCGACGAACCGCTCGGCGCGCTCGACGCCAAGCTGCGCGTCGAGATGCAGGTCGAGCTGATCGCCCTGCAGCGCGAGGTCGGCATCACCTTCGTCTTCGTCACGCACTCGCAGCAGGAAGCGCTCGCCCTGTCGCACCGCATCGGCGTCATGCGCGACGGCTGCATCGAGCAATGCGACGAGCCGGACAAGCTCTACACCGCGCCGGCCAACCGCTTCGTCGCCGACTTCATCGGCCGCATCAACCTGATCGACGTCGAAGTGCTCGCCTCATCGAAGGTACTGCTGAAGCTTCATTCCGCCGGCCTCGGCGAGATCGCCGCCACCGACCTGCGGCCGATCAAGCCCGGCGAACATGGCGCCTTCGCCCTGCGTCCCGAATTGATCCGCGTCTTCGGCCACCGCGAATCGGCGGACCTCAAGAACCGCTTCGAAGGCCGCGTCAAGGAATTGCTCTACCTCGGCGACGTCACGCTCTACAAGGTCGAGCTCGCCAACGGCTTCGTCATCGAAGCGCTGATGCCGAATGCCGCCTCGGGCCGCGCCAAGTTCCATGAGGTCGGCGATCCGGTTGCGGTTTGCTGGCGACAGGATGCGGGCGTGTTTCTGCGGCACTGAGATGAAACCCGCTCTTGCATCCTTGTGCATGGTGCGCGCTCGGGCCCGCGGGGGCGCGGAGGACGGGTATCCGATTCCCGTAAGTGAAGGAGGAGGGCCGGCGCCTTTTCTGCCCGGGGGACATGGAGGGAATCGGATACCCGTTCTCCGCAGCGTGCCACAGCCTTACGTCTTGAGATGAGCAAGGCACGCACCCAGCCGGCTGACATGAGCAAATGGGCAGTAACGCTGCCGCCGACGCTGTTCCTGCTCGCCTTCTTCCTGCTGCCCGCGCTGATCGTCGTCGCCGCCAGCTTCCGCGAACCCGGCGAGTTCGGCGGGCTCGCGCCCTGGCCGGCGCACTCGCTCGACGCCTACCGCTTCCTGTTCGGCGACGTGATCTACGCGGAGATCTTCGCGCGCTCCTTCCTGGTCGCCCTGCTGACCACCCTCATCTGCATCGTCGCCGCCTATCCGCTGGCCTGGCTGATCGCGCGCAGCCCCGCGCGGCGGCGCGACATCCTGGTGCTGCTGGTGATCCTGCCGTTCGCCTCGAACTTCCTGGTGCGCATCTACGCCTGGATCATGATCCTCGGTCCCGCCGGCCTGCTCTACTCGCCGTTCGCGGTGATCGCCGGCATGGTGTACGTGCACCTGCCGTTCATGATCCTGCCCCTCTACACCAACCTGGAAAAGCACGATCCGGCCCTGCTCGAGGCGGCGCAGGACCTCGGCGCCAACGCCTGGACGCGCTTCTGGCGCATCACCTTCCCGCTCTCCTTGCCCGGCATCTTCTCCGGCTCCGCGCTGGTGTTCATTCCCGTGCTGGGCATGTTCGCCGTCCCCGAACTGCTCGGCGGCACCGGCGACATCCTGATCGGCAACCTCATCAAGCAGCAGTTCCTCGAGGACCACGACTGGCCGCTCGGCTCGGCGCTGTCGATCCTGCTGACGATCGCAGTGCTGCTGCTGGCCGGCCTCGCCGCCTGGGGCGCGCGGCGAGGACTGCACGGCACGGAGGCCGTCTCATGAGTGGACGCCATTGGCTCTGGGCCGCCTCGCTCGCCGCCTACGCCTTCCTCTACATTCCGCTGGCGGTGGTGGTGCTGTTCTCGTTCAACGATTCCCAGCTCAACGCCCAGTGGGTCGGCTTTACGCTGTCGTGGTACCACAAGCTGATCCACGATCCGGAGATGCTCGGCGCCGCGGCCAACTCGCTGCTGATCGCCCTGCTCTCCTCCACCATCGCCACCGCCCTCGGCGCCATGGCGGGCATCGCCATGCAGCGCTACCGCTACCGCTGGCTGCCGACGCTGGTGCTGACCCCGGTGGCGATGCCGGAGATCCTGCTCGGCGTCTCGCT
>DASVZD010000223.1:0-9143 GCA_036391815.1 Rhodocyclaceae bacterium | reverse complement strand
GCCTTGACCGCCTATCCGGCCGGCCGGCTGGCCGACCGCATGAGCCATGAAAAGCTGCTGGCGTCCGGCCTGCTCGTGCTGGTCGCCGCCGACCTGGTGCTGGCCGCCGACGGAAGCTGGCCGGTCGTCTTCGGCGGCGTGCTGCTGTGGGGCCTGCACATGGGGCTCACGCAAGGGCTGCTGGCGACGATGGTCGCCGACGCCGCGCCGGAAGACCTGCGGGGGACGGCATTCGGCTTCTTCAATCTCGTCAGCGGGGTCGCCATGCTGGCGGCCAGCGTGGTGGCCGGAATCGTGTGGGAGGCGCTGGGGCCCGCGTTCACCTTCTACGCGGGCGCCGCGTTCTGCCTGCTGACGCTGGCGGGGCTCGGCTGGCGGCGCCTAGCGGCCTGAGTAGCGGTCGCGCAGCAGGTTCTTCTGCACCTTGCCCATGGCGTTGCGCGGCAGTTCGTCGACCAGGTGCACGCGCTTGGGCAGCTTGAAGGCGGCGAGTTCCGCGCGCAGCGCATCGGCGATGGCGGCCTCGGTCAGCGCTGCGCCGGCCCGATCCTGGCGGCGAACGACGACTGCGGTGACCGCTTCGCCGAAGTCGGGATGCGGCACGCCGATGACGGCCGACTCCGCGACGCCGGGCAGGGCGTCGATCATGTCCTCGATTTCCTTCGGATAGACGTTGAGGCCGCCGGTGATCACCAGGTCCTTCGAGCGGCCGCTGATGCTGATGTAGCCGTCGCCGCTGCGCGAGCCGACGTCGCCGGTCCTGAACCAGCCGTCTTCCGTGAACTCCTCGCGCGTCTTGTCGGGCATGCGCCAGTAGCCGGCGAAGACGTTGTCGCCCTTGACCTGGATGCTGCCGATCTCGCCCGCGGCGCAGGGGCGATCCTGGTCGTCGACGATGCGCAGCTGCGTGCAGGGGAGAGGAAAGCCCACGGTGCCGGCGCGCCGTTCGCCCTCATAGGGATTGGAGGTGAACATGCCTCCTTCCGTCATGCCGTAGCGTTCGAGAATGCTATGCCCCGTGCGTTGCCGGAACGCCTCGAAGGTTTCCTTCAGCAGCGGCGCCGAACCGGAGACGAAGAGGCGCATATGGCGGCAGGCGTCGCGCGTGAAGCCGGGATCGGC
Source organism: Rhodocyclaceae bacterium (assembly GCA_036391815.1). GTDB lineage: Bacteria > Pseudomonadota > Gammaproteobacteria > Burkholderiales > Rhodocyclaceae > Nitricoxidireducens. The sequence continues at coordinate 8,021 of DASVZD010000223.1, read as the reverse complement.
CAGCAGCCGCACGTAGTAGGTGGGCACGCCCATGAACACGGTGGACTGCGGCAGCAGGGCGACCGCGCGACGGGCGTCGAACTTCGGCTCGAAGAACATCGCCGAGCCGTTGAGCAGCGCGCAGTGGCAGGCGACGAACAGGCCGTGCACATGGAAGATCGGCAGCATGTGCAGCAGCACGTCACCCGGGGCGAAATGCCAATAGCCGTGCAGGGCCAGGGCGTTCACGGCGAGGTTGCGGTGCGTGAGCATCGCGCCCTTCGAGCGCCCCGTGGTGCCGGAGGTGTAGAGGATGGCCGCCAGGTCGCCGCCGTCGCGGGGCACGGTGGCGAAGGCGTCGGCGTGCGGCGCCGCGGCGTCGATCAGCGAGCCGCGGCCGTCGTCGCCCAGTTCGAGCACATGCCGCACCTTCGCCTTCTGCGCGGCCTCGTCCGCCATCCCGCGCGCCTGGGGGCGGCAGACGAACAGGCCGGGCGTCGCGTCGGCGAGGAAGTATTCGACCTCATGGCGCCGATAAGCCGGGTTCATCGGCAGGAACACCAGGCCGGCGCGCAGCGTGGCGAGATAGAGCACCAGCGCCTCGGGCGTCTTGTCGACCTGGACGGCGACGCGGTCGCCGGGCGCGAGGCCCAGCGCGACCAGCAGGTTCGCCATGCGCCCCGAGGCGCGCTCGACGTCGCCGTAGGTCCACGCGCGCCCGTCGGGCATGATCAGGCAGGGCGCGCGGGCGTCGGCAGGAAAGCGCGCGGCGAGCAGTGCGTAGAGGTTGTCGTCCTTCATGCCTCGGCGCGCGACAGCCGCCGCACGGAGGCCGACATGGCGACGCTGCCGTCGGTGAGGAAGGCCTCGACGTTCTTCTCGATCTCGTCCGGGTTGTAAAGGTAGTTCACCATCATGCCGTAGGATTGCTTGAAGCCCTTGAAGGCGGTGTCGGCGAGCGGGTTGATGCGCTCGATGCGCGCGCCGTTGCCGAGATGGAAGCGCGCCACCGGCTCGAGCGGCAGCTTGCCGTGCTTCGCCTGCGTCAGGTAGCGCGCGGCCAGCTTGAGCAGGGGTTCGCGCAGGTGGCGCGTCTCGTTCTTGTTCTTCGACCACTCGCCGGTGGCGAGGTGCGCCGCGTCGAGTTCGATGCCCAACTCCTTGAGGACGGCCGGGTTCTTCGCCACCCAGCCGGCGAGCTGCGGGATCGGCGACAGCGTGGCGAAGGTCTTCAGTTTCGGGAAGTCGCGCTTCAAGTCGTCGATGACGCGCTTGAGCAGGAAGTTGCCGAACGAGACGCCGCGCAGGCCGGCCTGCGTATTCGAGATCGAGTAGAAGATGGCGGTGTCGGCGTGCTCGGCATCGAATACCGGCGCATGCTCGTCGAGCAGCGCCTGGACGTTGTCGGCGAGATGGTCGGTGAGGGCGACCTCGACGAAGATCAGCGGCTCGAGCGGCATGCGCGGGTGGAAGAACGCGTAGCAGCGGCGGTCGGAATCGAGCCGGTTCTTGAGGTCGGTCCAGGAGCGGATCTCGTGCACCGCCTCGTATTCGATGAGCTTCTCGAGCAGTTGCGCCGGCGAGTTCCAGGTGATGCGCCGCAGTTCCAGGAAGCCGACGTCGAACCAGGCGGTCAGCCGGGCCTCGAGTTCGCGGTCGAGCGCCTTCAGTTCGGGGTCGTCGTTGAGGAAGCGCAGCAGGTCGGCGCGCAGGTCGACCAGGAACTTGACGCCCTGGGGCAGGGCATTGAACTGGGTGAGGATGCGGATGCGGCGGGAGCGCATGGCGTTGCGCAGGCCGGACTCGGCATCCCACTGCTTCGGGGTGCCGATGGCGCCCTGCCAGCTTTCGTGCGCGGCGGCCACTTCCTTGGGGTCGGGGCCGAATTCCAGCGCGATCAGCCGCAGGAACTCGCGGCGGCCGGCGTCGCCGAGCTTCAGGTAGGTCTCGCCGAGGCGGGCGGCGCGCGCGCGCGCCGAGACTTCGCCGCCAACGCGTCCGGCGCATTCCGCCAGCTGCTCGCGGATGCGGTTGAGTTCCCGGGTGCCGAGGACATGTTCCCGGCCGTTCCCTACCATCGTCTTCAGGCGGTCAATGCCGCGCTTTACCATGCCCGCCATGCGCTCCTCCTTATTGCCGGGGATAAGAGGTGTTCTTCCCCGTCTTTTATACAAACCGCAGCGCGCCGGCAACCCTTTTACTGACGCAGGGTTGACAATGCATTGGCGGCCGCTATAGCGGTATTAGCAAATGCTTATTTAGTAGCGAAAGGGGGGCATCATGTTGAAGTTCATCGGCGGCATAGCCGCAGGCATCGTCTTGACCGCGATATTGGCCTGGAACATGGCCGGCGGTCTCATGTTCCACGAGCAGGTCAGTCCGTTCGGCATGGAGGAGACCGTCGCCCGCATCCAGCACAACATCCAGGACACGGGCAAGGGCTGGGCGTTGTCGGGGCTGCGCAATCCCGCCCAGGCGATCAAGAACGACGGCGGCAACGTGCTGCCGGTCATGATGAGCGAGGCCTGCAGCACCAAGTACTCCGGTCCGATCCTCAAGGAAGACGCGGTGCGCTTCCTGTCGATCCTGATGCCGTGCAAGATCACCGTCTACAAGAAGAACGACGGCAAGGTCTACATCGGCAACATGAACGCCGGCCTCATGGGCCACATGTTCGGCCCGCTGGTCGGCGACATCATGACCCAGGTGGCCGAGGACCAGAAGAAGTTCCTGGTCATGGACCCGAACAAGCCCGCACCCCAGATGATCGTGCCGAAGCCGGCCGGTGAGGGCGGCGGCGGTCCTGGCGGCGGCAGCGGCTGCTGAGGGAGGCGATCATGCTCAAGCGAATAGCGATGACGGCGTGGTTCCTCGCCGGAGCGGCGATCGCCAGCGAGGCGCCCGCGCCCGCGGCGGCGCCCGCCCCCAAGGCTTCCACCTCGACGGCGGACCACAGCAAGTTCAAGGAACTCCAGCAGGCGTTCAAGACCGGTCCCGACGTCACCAAGGCCTGCCTCTCCTGCCACACCGAGGCGGCCAAGCAGGTGATGAAGACCAAGCACTGGACCTGGGAATGGCTGAATCCCGAGAACAAGCAGATGCTCGGCAAGAAGCACGTGATCAACAACTTCTGTACTGCCGTGCCGTCGAACTACAAGTTCTGCACGGCGTGCCACGCCGGATACGGCTGGGAAGACGACAAGTACGACTTCACCAAGGAGACGAACGTCGACTGCCTGGTCTGCCACGAAACGACGGGCACCTACAAGAAGTTGCCAGGCTTGGCGGGTCATCCGGCCTACAAGGAAATGGAGTTCCCGCCGAAGTCCGGCAAGATGGTGAAGCCGGTCGACCTCAACAAGGTCGCGCAGAGCGTCGGCAAGACCACGCGTGCGTCCTGCGGCGCCTGCCACTTCCTCGGCGGCGGCGGCGACTCGGTCAAGCACGGCGACCTCGACACCACCTTGAAGATGCCGAAGCGCTACCTCGACGTGCATATGGACGCCAAGGGCCTGAACTTCAGCTGCGGCACCTGCCACGCCACGCAAGGCCACAACATCCCGGGCAGTCGCTACACGCCCACCGGGAAGGAGACTGGCCATGCCTTCATGCGCGGCGAGACCAAGGACCAGGCGCAACCGGCGACCTGCCAGGCGTGCCACGACCAGAAGCCGCACAAGGTTGCGGGGCTCACCGACGTGCTCCACAAGAAGCTCAACGAGCACACCGACAAGCTGGCCTGCCAGACCTGCCACATCCCGCAGTTCGCGCGCGGACAGGCGACCAAGATGAGCTGGGACTGGTCGACCGCCGGCAAGCTCGACAAGGACGGCAAGCCGATCACCATCAAGGACAGTTCGGGCCACCACGATCGCTACGACAGCAAGAAGGGCGACTTCACCTACGAGTCCGACGTCGTGCCGGAGTACATCTGGATCAACGGCAAGGTGAAATACACCCTGCTCGGCGACCCGGTGAACACCCAGGGCGTGACGGAGATCAACCACTTCGACGGTTCCGCCGCCGACGGCCAGTCGCGCATCTGGCCGGTGAAGATCTTCCGCGGCAAGCAGCCCTACGACCTCGAGACCAAGTCGCTGCTGGTGCCGCACACGGCCACCGGCTACGGCGAGAAGGACGACACCGCCTTCTGGCAGAACTTCAAGTGGGAGGCCGCGCTGAAGGTGGGCGCGGAGGCGGCCGGCCGTCCGTTCGGCGGCAAGTTCGACTTCGTCAAGACGGAGATGACCTGGCCGATCACCCACATGGTGGCGCCCAAGGAGGACGCGCTGACCTGCACGCAATGCCACAGCCACTCCGGCCGCCTGCAGAAGGTCTCCGGCATCTACATGCCGGGCCGCGACGGCAAGCCCTGGCTCGACACGCTCGGCTGGCTGGCCGCGCTGGGCACGCTGGTCGGGGTGCTGATCCACGGCGCGCTGCGCATCTATATGGCCAAGAGAAAGGCGGTGTAATCATGTCGGCCACCAAAATCTACGTCTTCAAGCGCTTCGAGCGATTCTGGCACTGGTCGCAGGCGGCGTTGATCATCACGCTGCTGCTGACCGGCTTCGAAATCCATGGCGCGTACGAGAACTTCGGCTTCAAGACGGCGGTGCTCTACCACACCACCGCGGCCTGGACGCTGATCGGCCTGTGGGTGTTCGCCATCTTCTGGCACCTGACGACCGGCGAATGGAAGCAGTACATCCCGACCATGCAGAAGGTCGACGCGATGATCAAGTACTACGCGCTCGGCATCTTCACCGACGCGCCGCATCCCTTCCGCGCCACGCGGCTCAAGAAGCACAATCCGCTGCAGCGCCTCGCCTACCTGGGCGTGATGCTGTTCATCGGGCCGATGATCTGGGTCTCAGGGCTGGCCTACCTGTTCTACGGCTCGTGGCGCGAGTGGGGCTGGGAAAACTATCTGTCGCTCGAGTGGGTGGCTTTCTTCCACGCGCTGGCGGCGTTCATGATGCTGATCTTCCTGATCGCCCACCTCTACCTCACCACTGCGGGGCATACGCCGACGGCACACCTCAAGGCGATGATCACCGGATGGGAGGAGGTCGGCGACGAGACCGAATCCGCGGCGGCTAAATAAGCCCTCCTTGCTGTCGCGGCGGGCACGGCGCGAGCCGTGCCCGTTTTCTTTCTAGCGCCCGGAACGGCGGGCGACGTCCAGCAGGAAGTCCCGGTACTCGCTCCAGTCGGCCACCGGGCCGGGGTGCGAGAAGACGACGAGGCCCCGCTTGTCGATCACGTAGGTGGTGGGAAAGCTCATGGCGATCTCGCGATCGGCGATGCGGCCGCCGTCCGCGGTGCGCAGCCAGGCATCGTCGCGGCCCGCCGAACCGGAATCGTAGAACGGCAGGGCCAGCTGCTGCGCCTGCGTCCATTGCCGCGAAGTGGCGAAATTCTCGCGCGCCTGCAGCAGGACGAACTCGATGTCGGGGTGCCCGCGCAGCGCCTGGTAAAGCTTCTGCAGGTCCGGCATCTCGCGCCGGCACGGCCCGCACCAGGAGCCCCAGAAGTGCAGCACCAGCACCTTCCCGCGCCACGCCGAGACCGAAAGCTTGCGGCCGTCGGAGGCAGCGAAGCCGAGGTCGGGGAAGCGCTGCCCGCGCTGGTGCCCGACGGCGGCGCGTCGCGCGGCCGCCGCGTCCGCATAAGGCCCCCACAGATGTGGCCAGGCTTTGGCGTCGAAGCTTGGCCGGCCGTCGACCGAATACAGCACGCACGTCTGCTCGGAATTGTCGCGGCACGCGCCGAGCGCGGTCTCCTCGGCGTCGCCGCGCGTCGCCGCACCCGAGTCCCAGCCCCAGCCTCCGCCCGGCGCGATGGCGAACGCGCGATGGTCGCGCGCCGCCAGGTAGTCGGCATAGGCGCCGCGGCCTTGGACGCCCAGATGCGGCGGCCCCTCGGCGCACGCGGGACCCGACAGCAGCAGCGCGGCGATTGCCGCGCGGGCGATGATGGAGACGGCCATGGGGACGGCTAACGCGTGAACACGACTTCCAGGTCCTCGCGGCCGGCGACTTCCTGGGTCAGCAGCCGGAACACGCCCTGCCCGAGCGTGTCGGAGACCAGCGTGTAGCGGCGGCCGATGGTGACGGTCGTGCCCGGGAAGACCTTCGCCTTGACGGCCACCTCGGCATTGTCGGCGAGCTTCAGCTGACCCTCTATCGCCTGCTGTTCCGCGAGCAGTTCGCCCAGTTCCTCGCCGGCCTTCTCGTAGGTGGCCTTGGCCTTCTGCAGCATGTCCTCCCGGCCGGGACGCGCCTGCAACACCTTGATGACCTTCTCGAGGTCTTCGCGCTCCTTGAGCTTGCCGGCCACGGCGGCCTTCTTCTCCTCGAAGGCGGCGTTCAGCTCGGGGTTCATGCCGACCGTGATCCTGGTGTTGCTGGAGCCGGGCGAGCCCAGGCAGTAGGCCGTCACCGCGCGCGTGGCGCGGGCGTGGCCGCCGATGATGTGGCCCTTGCGCGCCCCCTGTTTGCCGACGGCGATCTCGTCCATCGCGGTGATCTCGGACTGCACGGCCGACTCGTCGATGAACACCGACAGCCCGGAATAGATCCACGCGTTGTCCACGTGGTGGGCGCGGATGTTGCCCTTGGCGCGCACGCGCGCGCTCGCCTGGCCTTCGTGTTCGTGCCCCGGCGAGGCGTTGTGGCGGCTGCCGATGACGCCTCCCTTGACCTGCACCTCGCCGCCCGATTCCACTTCCGCGGATTCGAGGATGCCGTGGATGACGACGTCGCCGCCCGCCTTGATCTTCATCCCGGCATGCACGTCCCCCTTCACCTCGACGGTGCCCGGGAAATCGATGTTGCCCGTCGCCAGGCTCACCTCGCCCAGCGCGAGAACAGGGTCAACGCTGACGCCGTCATGGTGCACGACCGGTTGGCCGGCGATCGCGGCGACCAGCAGGTCGGGATCGTCGGGAGAGGTCTGTACGCCCTGCAGCCGCACCGGGAACTTGACGTCCTTGACCTTCATCACGGCGATCTCGGCGCCCAGCACCGTATGCCCGGGGGCGCCCGGCTGCGGCGGGTGGCGCCGCATCAGCGGCGTGCCCGGTTCGACGGAACGCATGATGCCGAGTTCGCGGAAGTCGGCGCGGCCCTTCTCGTCCTCCCTGGGGCCGCGCGCATGGGTGACGTCGATCAGCGGTTCGAGCCAGGCGTTCTGGCTGGGCTCGGGCGGCTGGCCGCGCGCCACGGCGGTCGGCATGTTGGGACTTGCCAGCGCGCCGGTCAGCGCGTCGCGGTCCACGCCGAACACGATGCCGGCCTTGGCGAGCGCCAGCTCGAGATCCTCCATGCAGGCTTCGACGCCCCCGCTGGCGGGAATGACTGTCAGCGTCGCCGCCATCTTGTCGTGCGCCACCTCGATGCGGTAGGTGGCGTCGCGCTTCTCGTCCTCCTGGATCATGACCTTCCCTGCAGACCCGCGATGGCATAAGGATAACGCGGGCGGGCGCTGTGGCCTATAGTTTTAGCGAGCGGAGGGAACGATGACGAAAACCATCGCGGCTGTCATCTGGGCAGTTGCCTTGCTGGCGGGCTGCACGCCGAGCGCCGACGAGGATCTTTGGGACTGCCAGCTCTCGGTCCAGAAGGGGAATGCCGGCAAGGATGCCGCCGCTGCGGCCGAACGCACGCGCGACATCGAGGCCTGCATGGAGCAGCGCGGCTTCCGGCTGGCGGGGCGTTCCGGCTGCCTGAACGGGTCGACCGACGCCGCATGCTATCAGCGCAAGTAGCGACCCCGGCCCGGGCGGGGCTGTCATTGGCGGCCCCGTCGTCGTAACATTCGAGGCCATGAAAGCCAATCCGAACCTTCCCGCCGGCATCGGCGCGCGCCTGTCGCGCTGGCTGCTGGCGGCGTGCACCTGCATCGCCGCCGCTTGCGGTCCCTCGGCCCCGTCGGGACCGGCGGCGCCGGCGTCGCGCGGTGCCGACATCAACGTGGCGGGCGTGGAGAACCCGGTGGACGCGGACCTGTTCCGGGCGGCCGAACGCGACGACCCGGCG
>DASVZD010000222.1:0-8522 GCA_036391815.1 Rhodocyclaceae bacterium | reverse complement strand
TGCAATCTGGCGATGCAGCTGGCGCGCGCACTGAAGGAGAATCCGCGCAAGATCGCCGAGCGTCTGGTGCGTGAACTGCCGCCTTCCCCCTGGGTCGAGAAGACCGAGATCGCGGGTGCCGGCTTCATCAATTTCACGCTGGTGCCGGCGGCCAAGACGGTCGCCGTGAAGAACGTCTTCGAGGCCGGCGACAACTACGGCCGCGGCGTCGCGCCGGCCGATTGCAGGAAGATCCAGCTCGAATTCGTCTCCGCCAATCCGACCGGTCCGCTGCACGTCGGCCATGGCCGCAGCGCGGCGTACGGCGCCAGCCTCGCCTCGCTGCTGTCCTTCGCCGGCTACGAGGTTTGCCGCGAGTACTACGTCAACGACGCCGGCCGCCAGATGGACATCCTCGCGGTGTCGACATGGCTGCGCTACCTGGAGCTGTACGAGGAAGTCATCCCCTTCCCGCCCAACGCCTATCAGGGCGAGTACGTGCGCGACATGGCCGAGCAGATCTTTGCCGCTCATCAGGACCGCTACGTCCATCCCGCCGCCGCCGTGCTTGCCTGCGTGCCGCCGGCGCCGCCGCGCCCGGCCGGTGGCAATTACACGACGGAAGAGAAGGAGCAGCTCGAGGAGCACCTCGATGGCCTGATCCGAGCCGCCAAGGATCTCCTCGGCGAGGAATGGTCCTACGTGCATCAGCATGCGCTCTCCGAGCAGCTTGCCGACTGCCGCGAGGACCTCGAGGAGTACGGCGTCCATTTCGACTGCTGGTTCTCCGAGCGCAGCCTCTACGACACGGGAATGGTGGCCAAGGCCGTCGCGGAACTCGAGCAGCGCGGCCACATCTATGTACAGGACGGCGCCAAGTGGTTCCGCTCGACGGAATTCGGCGACGAGAAGGATCGCGTGGTCCAGCGCGACAATGGCCTCTACACCTATTTCGCTTCCGACATCGCCTACCACGCCAACAAATTCGAGCGCGGCTTCGACAAGGTGATCGACGTCTGGGGCGCCGACCACCACGGCTACATCGCGCGGGTCAAGGGCGCATTGAAGGCGCTCGACCTCGACGCCGACAAGCTCGACATCGCGCTGGTGCAGTTCGTCAGCCTGTTCCGCGACGGCGAGAAGGTGTCGATGTCGACGCGCTCCGGCGACTTCGTCACGCTGCGCGAGCTGCGCGAGGAAGTCGGCAACGACGCCTGCCGCTTCTTCTACCTGCTGCGCAAGTGCGACCAGGCGCTCGACTTCGACCTCACGCTGGCGAAGAGCGAGAGCAGCGACAACCCGGTCTATTACGTGCAGTACGCCCACGCCCGCATCTGCTCCGTGCTGGCGCAATGGGCCGGCGACGCCGCGCAACTGGCCGATGCCGATCTCGCGCCGCTGACGGGCGAGAAAGAGCTCGCCCTGTGCGCACGCATCGCCGCCTTCCCGCAGACCATCGCCGCCGCGGCGCAGGAATACGCGCCCCATACCGTCGGCTTCTACCTGCGCGAACTGGCGGCGGAATTCCACGGCTGGTACAACGCCGAACGGCTGCTGGTGGAGGACGAGGCGACCAAGCGCGCCCGCCTCGCGCTGGCGGTGGCGGTGCGCCAGGTTTTGAGAAACGGCCTGAGAATCCTCGGCGTATCGGCGCCGGAGACCATGTGAGATGAAGAAATTCCAACCACAGCAACAAGCGAACCGGCGGCCCGCCGGCCGCAAGAGCGGCGGCAACACCCTGCTCGGCATGTTCATCGGACTCGTCATCGGCGTGCTGATCGCCTCCGGCGTCGTCTGGTACTTCAACAAGGCGCCGCTGCCGTTCCAGGACAAGTCGAACCGCGCCGAGAAGCCGATCGACGTGAAGCCCAACGGCAAGGGTCCCGAGCCGCTGCCGGGCAAGCCGGGCGACAAGCCGGCCGAGAAGCCGCGCTTCGAGTTCTACAAGATCCTGCCGGGCGGCCAGGAAGCGACGCCGGCGCCGGCAGCACCGAACGCGCCGGCTGCTGCCAACGCCCCCGCCGCCCCCGCCCCCGCTGCTCCGGCCGCCGCTGCTCCCGCCGAGAGCTTCTATCTGCAGGCCGGCGCCTTCCAGAAGGCGGCGGATGCCGACAACCTCAAGGCGAAGCTCTCGCTGATGGGCGTCGACGTCGGCGTCCAGGAGATCAGCGTGCCCGACAAGGGGACGATGTACCGCGTCCGCGTCGGTCCCTACGCCACGCCCGAAGACATGAACCGCGTCCGCAACCAGCTTGCCCAGAACGGCATCCAGGCCACGGTCGTCAAGGTCAGCCAGAAGAACTGAGACAGAACCCCCAAACGGAGACACAACCATGCGCATGCTGAGAGCATTGATAGGAGTCGTCTGCTTCGCGATCGCCGGATTCGCCGGCGCCCAGAACCTGCGCGAAGGCATCGACTACACGCTGCTGAATCCGCCGCAGCCGACGGAACGCGGCAAGATCGAGGTGACCGAGTTCTTCTCCTACATGTGTCCGCATTGCGCGCACTTCGAGCCGGTGCTGGCCGCCTGGGTCAAGACGCTGCCGAAGGACGTCTCCTTCCAGCGCATCCCGGTGGTTTACCATCCGCAGTGGGAGGCGCCGGCGCGGCTCTACTACACGCTCGAGGAACTGAACGAAGTGGGCCGCCTCAACGAGGCCGTGTTCAATGCGATCCACGTCCAGGGCAGCAATCTTTCCACCGACGCCGGCGTCGCCGAATGGGCGGCCAGGAATGGCATCAATCCGAAGAAGTTCAGCGACGTGTACAACTCCTTCACGACTCAAAGCAAGCTGCAGCGCGCCAAGCAGGCGACGGCCTCCTACCGTATCGACAGCGTCCCGTCGATGGTGGTCGCCGGCAAGTACCGCGCGCCGACCGAGAAGTTCACCGGAACGCACGAGGAACTGCTGAAGATCGTCGACGCGCTGATCGCCAAGGCGCGCGCCGAGAAGCGGTAGCCGCCGGCCGATGGCCGACCAAGGAATGCGCGGGCAGGCCCCGCGCATTTTTTTGACCGGCGCATCGAGCGGCATCGGCGCCGCGCTGGCCCGCCACTACTCGGCGCGCGGCGCCGTCGTCGGGCTGGCGGCGCGCAGCGAGGAGAAGCTGCGCGCGGTGGCCGCGGCGTTGCCCGGCGAACACTCGATCCACGTCGTCGATGTCGCCGATCCCGAGGCGACGGCCGCCGCCGCGCGCGACTTCATGGCGCGCTTCGGCACCCCCGACGTCGTCATCGCCAACGCGGGCGTCAGCGTCGGCACGCTGACCGCCGAAGGCGCCGACCTGCCGGTGTTCAAGCGCGTCATCGACATCAACCTACTCGGGATGGTGCACACCTTCGCGCCCTTCATCGCCGCGATGGCGGCCGCCGGGCACGGCAAGCTGGTCGGCGTCGCCTCGGTGGCCGGCATCCGCGGCCTGCCCGGCTCCGGCGCCTACTCGGCTTCCAAGGCTGCCGCCATCTCCTACCTGGAGAGCCTGCGCGGCGAACTGCGCGGAACGGGGATTCAGGTCGTGACGCTGGCGCCCGGCTACATCGAGACGCCGCTGACCGCGATGAACCCGTATCCGATGCCTTTCATCCTGCCCGTCGACGTTGCCGCGCGGCGGCTGGTGCGCGTCATCGATGCCGGCCGCTCCTATGCCGTGGTGCCGTGGCAGATGGCGATCGTCGCCAAGCTGCTGCGGCTGCTGCCGAATCCGCTGTTCGATTGGCTCTTCGCGCGTGCCGGGCGCAAGCCGCGGCAGCGCTGAAATCCGGCTACGCCGCGGCGGCTACCGGTTCCTGCAGCAGTTCGAGTGCGCGGTCGGGCGTCACGATCCCGAACAGGTGAGCCAGGCGCTTGCGGCGCGCAAGCGTCAGCAGCGCCTTATCGCCGGTAACCAGCCAACTGGCGCCGGCATCGCGGGCGAGCTCGAGAAACTTCTGGTCGTCGCGGTCCTTGCAGCGCGGCAGCGCCGCCTCGCCGGGCGGCGGCGAGACGCAGGCGGCGTGGCGGCCGTAGTCGGCCAGCGCCTTCGCCTGGCGGGCGGGGGCGAAGGCGAACTGCGGATAGGCGAGCACGCGTGCGAATTCCCCGAGGCACGCTTCGCTCGTCACTGCCCGCAGGCGGCCGCTTTCGAGCGCCCCGCGCAGCGGCGCATAGCGGCTGTCGTCGAAGACGTAGAGCGAAACCAGCACGTTCGTGTCGAAGATGACGCGGGCGCCTTCCTCAAAACAAAGCGGGCACGTCGCCGTGCCCGCCGACTGCATTGCGACAGCCGCCGTCACTTCTTCTTCTGGGCGTCGAGGCGCAGCTTGGCGAAGGAGCCCGGCGCATCCTCGATGGCCTTGAGCTTGCCCTTGGCCGGGTCGCGCGCCGGCACCTTGCGGTCGTCGAGCTTGGCGGTCCAGGCCTGCCAGTCCGGCCACCACGAGCCTTCGTGCTGCTTGGCCTTCTCCATCCATTCGTCGGACGAGTCGGGCAGCGCGGCGCCGCCCACCCAGTAGCCGTACTTGTTCGCCGCCGGCGGGTTGACGATGCCGGCGATGTGGCCCGAGCCGCCGAGCACGAAGCGCACCGGGCCGGCGAAGCGCTGCGCGCCGAGGTAGGTGCTCTTCCACGGGGCGATGTGGTCTTCGATGGTCGAGATGAAGTACGAGGGCGTCTTGATCTTGCCGAGGTCGATCGGCACGCCGGCCAGCTCGAGCCCGCCGGGTTCCTTGAGCAGGTTCTTCATGTACATGTTGCGCAGGTAATAGCTGTGCATCGCGTACGGCATGCGCGTCGAATCCGAGTTCCAGAACAGCAGGTCGAACGGGAACGGGTCCTTGCCCATCAGGTAGTTGTTCACCACGAACGACCAGATCAGGTCGTTGGCGCGCAGCAGGTTGAAGGTGCCGGCCATCTCCGTGCCTTCGAGGTAGCCGCGCTGCGACATCTTCTTCTCGAGGCTGGCCACCTGCTGCTCGTCGATGAACACGCCGAGCTCGCCCGGGTAGGTGAAGTCGAGCATGGTGGTGAAGAAGGTCGCCGAGGCGATGCGCTTGTCCTTCGTCGCCGCCATGTAGCCGAGCGTGGTGCCCAGCAGCGTGCCGCCCAGGCAGTAGCCGACGGCATTGATTTCCTTCTCGCCGGTCTGCTCGCAGACCTTGTCGACCGCGGTGAGCGCGGCTTCGGTCAGGTAGTCCTCGAAGGTCTTCTTGGCCAGCTTGGCGTCCGGATTCACCCAGGACATCACGAACACCGTATGGCCCTGGTCGGTGGCCCACTTGATGAAGGAGTTCTTCTCGCGCAGGTCGAGGATATAGTACTTGTTGATCCACGGCGGGAAGATCAGCAGCGGGCGCTTGAACTGCTCCTTGGTGGTCGGGTTGAACTGCAGCAGCTGGATCAGATCGTTCTGGAACACCACCTTGCCGGGGGTGGTGGCGACGTTCCTGCCGAGCTCGAACGCCGAGGTGTCGGTCATCTTGATGCGCAGCTGGCCGTCGCCTTCCTCGATGTCGCGCAGCAGGTTGTTGAAGCCCTTCAGCAGGTTCTGGCCGTGGGTGCGGATGGTCTCGTTGAACACCTCGGGGTTGGTCATGGCGAAGTTCGACGGCGACAGCGCATCGATGAACTGGCGCGTGAAGAAATTCACCTTGGCCTTGTCGTGGCTTTCCATGCCGCCGACGTTGCTGACCACGTCGTGCACGTGCCGCGCGGTGATCAGGTAGCTTTGCTTGATGAAGTCGAACAGGAAGTGCTGCTCCCATTCCTCGTTCTTGAAGCGCTTGTCGTCCTTGGCGGGGCGCGCCACCGGCTGGCCGGTGATGCCCATCAGCCGCAGCGTCGAGTGCTGCCACAGCGAGAAGTAGTCCCACACGAGGTTCATCTGCGCCTGCGCCAGCTTGTAGGGGTTGGCCATCACCTTGGCCGTCATGTCCATGAAGGCCTGCGCCAGGCCGAGCTCGTCGACGGGCGCCGACAGGCCCTTCTGCATCTGGCGCTGCATGTGGTCGGTGATCAGCCGGGAGGCGCGCTGCGCCACCTCGCCATAGGTCTTGGCGATCTCCTGCGGATCGGGCAGCTGGGGCTTGGCTTCCTGGACCGGGTTGGACATCTTGGTTCTCCTGAGGTCAGTGGACTGCGACGAACCGGATGGTATCGTCATCGAGGACGCGCGTCATGGCACGCGTCCGTTCTAGGTAGATGAGATGGGCGATGGCCTCGCCCATGGCGAACATGGTCTGGTGCGGGTCCGTGATGTCGCGCTCGAACAGCGCGGGCAGCAGCTCGGCGGCGGTCTGCGGCCGGGCGGCGCAGGCTTGCAGCAGCACGCCGCAGCGCTCCCGGTGATGTTCATGCAGCTGCTCGATCCGCGCGTGCACGCCGCGGAACGGCTTGCCGTGCGAGGGCAGCACCAGCGCGTCCGCGGACAGCGCGCGGAAGCGGTCGATCGAATCGAGGTAGCTGCCGAGCGGGTCGGCTTCCGGCGCGGCGGCGAAGGAGCTGACGTTGGTCGAGATGCGCGGCAGCAGCATGTCGCCCGAGACCAGGATGCGGCGTTGCGCGCAGTACAGGCTGGCGTGCTCGGCCGAGTGACCGAAGCCGGGGATCACCTGCCAGGTGTCTTCGCCGATGGCGAACTCCTCGCCTTCGAACAGGCGGCGGAAGGTGGGCGGCAGTTCGGGAACGCCGCGGCCGTAGGCGTTGCCGCGCCGGTCGATCGCCGCGACGCGCTCGGCGTCGAGGCCGTGGCGGCGGAAGAAGTCGGTCATCGCCGGGATGCCGTAGCCGGCGATCTGGTTCTTCACCAGCTGCGCGGTCGCGTACTCGCCCTGCGTCATCCAGAGCGGCGCGCCGGTCTCGGCCTCCAGCCAGGCGGCCAGCCCGACGTGGTCGGGATGGAAGTGGGTGACGATCTGGCGCGTCAACCGGTGGTCCTTCAGCACGCTGCGCCAGGCGTCCTTGACCGGGTCGAGGGCGATGCCGGTGTCGACGGCTGCCCAGCCGTCCGCGCCGTCGCGAATCAGGTAGAGGTTCACGTGGTCGAGCGCATAGGGAAGCGGCATGCGCAGCCAGCGCACGCCGGGCGCGACCTCGATGGTCTCGCCGGCAGCGGGCAGCTTCTCGTGCGTGTAATGCAACTCCATCCTTGAGCCTCGGTTTGATTCGGGTGCCTAAATCCGCCTAAACTTCCGCGCGGTCCTCCGTGCGACCTGCCATTCTATGTGCGCGCCTTGGTGCGCCGCAACATGATCCGCAGTTTGTCTTTCCTGAGCCTTACAACATGGCCGAACCCACCTTCACCATCAGCGAGCTTGCCCGTGAGTTCAACATCACGCCGCGTGCGATACGGCACTACGAGACGCACGGGTTGCTCTCCCCGCAGCGCGCCGGCCAGAGCCGCGTCTACTCCAAGCGCGACCGCACGCGCCTCAAGCTCACGCTGCGCGGCAAGCGCCTCGGGCTGTCGCTGGTCGAGATCCGGGAACTCATCGACATGTACGACACGGCGCCCGACGAATCGTCCCAGCTGGTCAAGCTGCTCGACGTCCTGGCGCGCCGCCGCGCCGCGCTCGAGCAGCAGCGCGAGGACATCGAGGCGGTGCTGTCGGAGCTCGACGGCTTCGAGCGCCAGTGCCGCGAGATCCTGACCCAGTCAGGGGCTTGTAAGACCCGTCGGCGCAAATAGCGGTTCCTATTGGAACCCACGTTGACGTTAACGTCAACGTCAACTTAGAATGCCTGGAAACAGACCGGAGGAGACCGCCGATGACCGTGCCCCCGCCGCCCGCCGCGCCGCGCTTCGAGCCGCGCGATCCCCAATGGGCCGAGAAGGTGAAAGCCAGCTTCGCGCGCCAGGGCGTGATGGGCCTGCTCGGCGCCGAACTCGCCGACGTTCGTCCCGGCTGGTGCGAGATCCGGCTGCCGTACCGGGAGGATTTGTCGCAGCAGCACGGCTTTTTCCACGCGGGCATCACGACGACGGTGGTCGATTCGGCCGCGGGCTACGCAGGCTTTTCGCTGATGCCGGCCGGCTCCTCCGTGCTGTCGGTGGAGTTCAAGATCAACCTGCTGTCACCAGCCGACGGCGAATTGCTGATCGCCACCGGCGAGGTGATCAAGCCGGGCAAGAATTTGGTGATCTGTCGGGGCGAGGCTTACGTCGTGAAGGGCATGAAGACCACCCACTGCGCGACGATGCAGCAGACGCTGATGACCATGCATGGGAAGAGCGAAGGTGCTTGAGATGGCGGGGTTGGATTTCTTGCTTCGGAGCCTGATCGAGCCGCCGGGGCGCCCTGCCGTGCTTCGTGTCCCCCGGCGGACAAAAGCGATAAGGCGTCCGCCTCCTCCTTTACCTTTGCACGGCAGGGCACCCCACCGGCCCGATCTTGAACCACCGAGCGGGTTTGAGCCGGGGCTGCACCGAGCGTTCAGGCCACGGATGGCGGGTGTCCGATTCCCGCAAGTAAAGGAGGAGGCGGACGCCTTATCGCTTTTGTCCGCCGGGGGACATGGAGGGAATCGGATACCCGCTAGCCGTGGCGCTCCGATGGCGGTTATCCA
>DASVZD010000221.1:0-3693 GCA_036391815.1 Rhodocyclaceae bacterium | reverse complement strand
GCTTGCGCGGCCATCAACTGGTTGCGCATGGTGGTCGAGAGCAGCAGGCCGAGGCCCAGGCCGCTGCCGAGGAACAGGCTGCCGACCACGAACAGGGCCAGGAGCGAGCCGCGATACGGCACGCCGATGACGGCGGTCGTCATCAGCACGCATAGCGTCATGGCGCAGATGCCCAGCACGTAGTACGGCAGGATCTTCGACAGCAGCAGCTCCATGCGCGTGACGGGCGTGGAGAGCACCGATTCCATCGTGCCGCGCTCCCATTCCCGTGCGACGACGAGCGAGGTGAGCATGGCGCCGATGATGGTAATGATGACCGAGTTTGAGCCGGGCAGGAGGAAGTTGCGCGAGGACGTGCTCGGGTTGAACCAGTAGCGCGGGCTCAGATCGATCAGCGGCGGCTGCGGCAAGCCCTGGTCGGCGCTGCGCGCGCCCAGCCAGGTTTGCCAGGCGCCTTGCAGGTAGCTGCCGAGAAAGCTGGCCGTGTTGGGCTCGGCGCCGTCGGTCAGGACCTGGATCGCGGCGGCGCCCTGGCCCTGCCGCACCTTGGCGGAAAAGTCGGAAGCGATCACCACCATGCCGCGCACGTCGCCCGCTTCCAGCAGCGTCTTGGCATGCACGCGCGAGCCGTCGCGCACCACGTCGAAATAGCGCGAGCCTTCCAGCGTCTGGGCGAAGCGGTGCGCCTCGGCGCCGGTGTCTTCCACCACCACGGCTATTCTCACCGTATTGGCGTCGAGATTGATGCCGAAGCCGAAGATGAGCAGGAGAATCACCGGCAGCACGAAGGCGATCAGGATGCTGCTCGGGTCGCGCACGATCTGGGCCGATTCCTTGCGGCACAAGGCCCACAGGCGGCGCAGGTTGACCGAGCCGATCTGCATGTCGGCAAGCTTCATGCCGCCTCCTGTTGCACCCTTTGTGCAGCGTCGTCGCGCTGCACCAGGCGGATGAAAGCTTCTTCCATGGTGACGTTTTCCTCAAGCGTCACGCGCGCGCTTTCCTTCAAGTCGTCCGGCGTGCCGGCGGCGATGATGCGGCCGCGGTAGACGAGGCCGATCCGGTCGCAGTATTCCGCCTCGTCCATGAAGTGCGTGGTCACCATGACGGTAACGCCCTTATCGACCAGGCCGTTGATGTGAGTCCAGAACTCGCGCCGCGTGATCGGGTCCACGCCGGAGGTCGGCTCGTCGAGAAACAGCAAGGGCGGCCCGTGCATGATGGCGCAGGACAGCGCCAGGCGCTGCTTGAAGCCGAGCGGCAATTCGCCGGCCGGCATCGCCAGATAGGGCGCAAGCGCGAACACGTCGACCATGCTTTGCACCTTGTCGCGCTGGGCCGCGCCGCGCAAGCCGTAGATGCCGGAAAAGAAGTCGAGGTTCTGCGCCACCGTGAGATTGCCGTAGAGCGCGAATTTCTGCGCCATGTAGCCCAGCTCGCGGCGCGCGCGGCTGGCGCTCTTTTTCAGGTCGATGCCCATCACGCTGGCGCTGCCCGAGGAAGGCTTGAGCAGGCCGCACATCATCTTGAACGTGGTCGATTTGCCGGCCCCGTTGGGGCCGAGCAAGCCGAAGATTTCGCCGCGCTTGACGTCGAATTCGACATGATCGGTGGCGACGAAGTCGCCGAAGCGGCGCGTCAATGCCTTGGCCGAGATGACCGCCTGTTCGTCGACGCCTTCGGGCAGGCGCGCTTCGCGCGTGTGCTCCGCCAGCACCGAGTCGCCGCCCGGGCCGCCGCCCAATATGTCGATGAAGGCGTCCTCGAAGCGCGGTTCGACGTCGACGATCTCGGCATCGGGGCCGGCATCGAGCCGCGCCAGGTCGGGATGCTCGCCCGCCTTGCGCATGACCAGGCGCAAGGCCGCGCCCTGGATCACGCCGTCTATCACTTCCTGTTGCCGCAAGGCGCGCTGCAGCACGTGCCGGTGGTTGCCCTGCATGCGGCGCAACTGCACGCTGCGCCCGCGCATGGTGTCCATCAGCGCGCGCGGCGAACCGGCGTACTCCAGCTTGCCGTCGTGCATCAGCAGCACGTCGCTGCACAATTCCGCTTCGTCGAGGTAGGACGTGCTCCATATCACCGCCATGCCTTCGCCCGCGAGTTCGCTTACCATGCGCCACAGCTCGCGGCGCGAGATCGGGTCCACCCCCACGCTGGGCTCGTCGAGCAGCAGCGCCTTGGGCGAGCCGAGCAGGGTGCAGGCCAGGCCCAGCTTCTGCTTCATGCCTCCGGAGAGCCGGCCGGCCAGCCGGCCGGTGAAATTCGTCAGGTCGGTGAAGGCAAGCAGGCGGCGGAACGCATCATGGCGCTCCTTGCCGGTGACGTTGCGCAGGTCGGCATAGAGATCGAGATTTTCCTGTACCGTGAGGTCTTCGTAGAGACCGAACTTTTGCGGCATGTAGCCGACGATGTCGTGCAGTTTCGCGCTATCCGCGATCGGGTCCAGCCCCTCGACCCGGATCGTGCCCATCGTCGGCTTCAGCAGGCCGGCGATCAGGCGCATCAGCGTGGTCTTGCCGGCGCCGTCGGGGCCGACCAGCCCGGTGATGCGGCCGCGCCGGATCGCGGCATCGATGCCGCGCAGGGCCGGGCGTTCGCCGAAACGCTGCTGCAGCGCTTCGATGACGATGGCGGTGTCGTCCATCGGCTTAGCGCGCCAGCGTCACCGTCACCGGCATGCCCTGGCGCAGTGCGGCGTCGGGATTCGTGACGATCACGCGCAGGCGGTACACCAGCGCCGTGCGCAAGTCTTGCGTCTCCACGTTCTTGGGCGTGAACTCGGCAGTGGGGGATACGAAGCCGATGGTGCCGTCGTAGGGGGCCTTGCGCGAATCCGTATGGATCTTGACGGCCGTGCCGGGCGGCACCTTGCCCAGGTCGGGCTCGCTGGCGTAAGCCCGGACCCAGACCGGATTGTCGAGCGAGAGCGTGAAGACGGTGGCGCCCGCCGCCAGCATGGCGCCCGGTTCGACGGCGCGCGTGATGATCGTGCCGTCCGAGGGCGCAAGCAGCCGCGTATCCGACAATTGCAGCCTGGCCTGGTCGATCTGCACGCCGGCGCGTTCCTCATTGGCGTAGGCTTCGGCAACTTCCTCCTTGCGGAAGCCGCGTTCCATTGCCCGCGCCGCCTGGCGCGCCGCCTCGGTGAGCGCCGCAGCCTGGTCGCGCTGCGCCTTGGCGTCGTCGATGGCGCGCTCCGTGGTGGCGCCGGTATTGGCCAGCTTGCGCTGGCGTTGGTAGAGCTGTTCCGCATCGGCTTGCGCCGCTTCGCGCGCCTTGAGGTTGGCCTGGGCCTGCGCCACGTCCTCGGCGCGGTAGCCGGCACGGTAGAGCGACTTGTGCGCCGCGAGTGCGGCATGGCTGGCCGTGGCATCGGCCAGCGCAATGCGATAGGGTTCGGCGTCGAGCTGGCCGAGCATGTCGCCCGCATGCACCTTCGCGCCTTCGTCCACCGCGAGCGAGGCGAGCCGGCCGCCGACGCGGAAAGCCAGGTTCACTTCGCGGATATCGACATTGCCCGAGAGGCTCAATTCGCGCCCGGCTTCGCGCGCGGCATGGATGGCCCAGGCGCCGCCGCCGATGACGACGGCGAGGATGGCGGCGACGAGCGCGTTTCTTCGTTTCATGTTCCGGACTCCATGGGAAGTAAGCCCTTGAGCGCCCAATCGAGGCGCTGTTCGATATGCGGCG
>DASVZD010000220.1:0-3539 GCA_036391815.1 Rhodocyclaceae bacterium | reverse complement strand
GCCCGGGCGAGATCATGGCCTTCAACGGCCTGACCGCCGAGGCCATGACCGAGCGCGCCGCGCGCATGCTGACCTGACGTTCAGCGACTTCCCCCTCGTTGCCGGAAGTATTGGGTAAACGCTGGTTTCGTCGCTCCCGCGCAGGCGGGAGCCCAGTCTGGATAACGTCTGGATGCCCGCCTACGCGGGCATGACGAATCAAGCGGCTGCCCTGAAGCCCCACAGGAGCGCATGACCATGCCGAACACCAAGATCATCATCCTCGACGACGACCCGACCGGCTCGCAGACGGTGCACTCCTGCCTGCTGCTGACCCGCTGGGACACCGCGACGCTGCGGGAGGCGCTGCTCGACGCCGCACCGCTGTTCTTCGTCCTGACCAACACCCGCGGCATGGACGCGGCGCACGCCGCCGATATCACCCGCGAGGTATGCCGCAACCTGAAGATTGCGCTGGACGCGGTGGCGAAGGAAGGCCGGCTGCTGAACCCGCTCTTCGTCAGCCGCTCCGACTCCACCTTGCGCGGCCACTACCCGGTCGAGACCGACGTCATGGCCGAGGAGCTGGGTCCGTTCGACGCCCACTTCCTGGTACCGGCCTTCTTCGAGGGCGGCCGCATCACGCGCGACGGCGTGCACTACCTGATGGTCGACGGCGTGCCCGTGCCGACTTCGGAGACCGAGTTCGCCAAGGACTCCGTGTTCGGCTACTCCACCAGCTACCTGCCCGACTACGTGGCGGAAAAGACCCAGGGCCGGATCGCCTCGCGCCAGGTGGAGCGCTTCTTCCTGCCCTGCGTGCGCGGCGACGCGCTGCCCCGCCTGCGCGCCCTCAAGGACAACGCCTGTTGCGTGGTCGACGCCGAGGTGCAGGCCGACCTGAACCACTTCGCGCGTCAGCTCAAGACCGCGGCCGGACGCGGCAAGCGCTTCCTGTTCCGCAGTGCCGCCAGCCTGATCACCGCCCTGGCCGGCCTGCCGCCGCAGCCGGTCCCGGCAGGGCAGATGTCCGAATATGTCCGCAACGGCAAGCCCGGCGCCGTGGTGGTCGGCTCCCACGTCAGGAAGAGCACGGCCCAGTTGGAGGCGCTGCTCGAGGAACCGGGCATGGTGCCGATCGAGATCGACGTCGCCCGCCTGCCGGCCGAGCGCGCCGCGCTGGTCGAAGCGGCCTGCCGCGACGCCGCCGCAGCCCATGCCGCCGGCCGGACCCCGGTCGTCTTCACCAGTCGCATCGAACGCCAGTTCACCAGCCAGGCCGAGCGCCTCGCCTTCGGCGAGGCTGTCTCGGCCACCCTCATGGACATCGTGCGCGGCTTGCCGCCGACCCTGGGCTTCCTCATCAGCAAGGGCGGCATCACCTCGAACGACGTCCTCTCCAGCGGCCTTGAGCTGCCGGCCTCGCGTGTGCTCGGCCAGGTCCTGGCCGGCTGTTCCGTAGTCCGCTGCCCCTACGACCATCCGCGCTATCCCGGCCTGCCGGTGGTGATCTTCCCGGGCAACGTCGGCGACGAGCGCGCCCTGGTCACCGTCTGGCGGCGCCTGGCCCGCCCGGAACCGAAACAGGCGGAACAAATGGCAGCCTGAACATTCCTGCCATAATCGAGCCATGAACGCCCCCGCCGAGGTCCACCTGCCCCCGGAACAGCGCCGCGCGCTGCTGGACGCGTTGCGCGCCGCCCTGCCGGCGCACTGCATCCTGGCCGAGGAGGAGGAACTGCATCCCTACGAGTGCGACGGGCTGTCGGCCTATCGCCGGCTGCCGGCGGTCGTGGTCCTGCCGGAGACCGTCGAGCAGGTCCAGGCCGTGCTCGCCGTCTGCCGCCGGCTCGCGGTCCCGGTCGTGCCGCGCGGCGCCGGCACCGGCCTGTCGGGCGGCGCCCTGCCTTTGACCAACGGCGTCCTGCTCGGCCTGGCCCGCTTCAACCGCATCCTGGCGATCGACCCGGACAACCGCTGCGCGCGGGTCCAGCCCGGCGTGCGCAACCTGGCCATCTCCGAAGCCGCCGCGCCCTACGGCCTGTTCTACGCGCCCGACCCGTCGTCGCAGATCGCCTGCTCGATCGGCGGCAACGTGGCCGAGAACTCGGGCGGCGTGCACTGCCTGAAATACGGCCTGACCGTGCACAACGTCATGGCGCTGAAGATGCTGACCATGGACGGCGACCTGATCGAGCTGGGCGGCGGCGGGCTCGACGGTCCCGGCTACGATCTGCTCGCGCTGGCGACCGGCTCGGAAGGCCTGCTCGGCATCGTGGTCGAAATCACGGTGCGCCTCTTGCCCAGGCCGGAGCGGACCCAGGTCCTGCTCGCCGCCTACGATTCCATCGCCGTCGCCGGGGAGGCGGTGGCGGCCATCCTCGCCGCCGGCATCATCCCGGCCGGTCTGGAGATGATGGACAACCCGGCCATCCGCGCCGCCGAGGCATTCGTCCACGCCGGCTATCCGGTCGACGCCGAGGCCATCCTGCTGTGCGAACTGGACGGCACCAACGCCGAGGTCTCCGAGGAGGTCATGCGCGTGCGCCAGCTGCTCCTTGATTCCGGCGCGATCGAGGTCCGCAGCGCCGAGGACGAGGCCCAGCGCCAGCGCTTCTGGGCCGGGCGCAAGGGCGCCTTCTCCGCCATCGGCCGCATCTCGCCCGACTACTACTGCATGGACGGCACCATCCCGCGCAAGCACCTGGGCCACGTCCTGCAACGGATCAACGAGATGTCGGGCGAATACGGCCTGCGCGTCGCCAACGTCTTCCACGCCGGCGACGGCAACCTGCACCCGCTGATCCTGTTCGACGCCAACCAGCCGGGTGAGCTGCACACGGCCGAGCAGTTCGGCGCCGCCATCCTCGACCTCTGCGTCGCGGTCGGCGGCACCGTCACCGGCGAGCACGGCGTCGGCATCGAGAAGCTGGCGCCGATGTGCAGCCAGTTCGGCGCCGACGAGCTGGAGCAGTTCCACAGACTCAAGGCCGCCTTCGATCCGGCCGGGCTGCTCAACCCGGGCAAGGCCGTGCCCACCCTGCACCGCTGCGCCGAGTTCGGCCGCATGCACGTGCACCACGGCGAACTGAAGTTCCCGGAACTGCCGAGGTTCTGATGGCCGACCTGGAAAAACAACTCGTCGAACGGATCGAACAGGCCAGTGCCGACCGCACGCCGCTCTGCATCCGCGGCGGCGGCAGCAAGACCTTCTACGGCGGCGCCTGCGAGGCGACGCCGCTGGACGTGGCGTGCCACAGCGGCGTGGTCGACTACGAACCGACCGAGCTGGTGATCACCGCCCGCACCGGCACGCCGCTGGCCGAGATCGAGGCCCTGCTCGCCGAACGGAACCAGATCCTGCCCTTCGATCCGCCCCATTTCGGCCCCGGCGCCACCCTCGGCGGCATGGTCGCCGCCGGTCTGTCCGGGCCGCGCCGTCCCTGGGCCGGTGCCGTGCGCGACGCCGTGCTCGGCGTGAAGCTGATCAACGGCCGCGGCCAGGTGCTCGGCTTCGGCGGCCAGGTGATGAAGAACGTCGCCGGCTACGACGTCTCGCG
>DASVZD010000219.1:0-9567 GCA_036391815.1 Rhodocyclaceae bacterium | reverse complement strand
GGCTCCAGGTCGCGACGACGTTCGCCAGCGAGACGAGGACGGCGGCGCTGCCGATGTCCTTGGCGCGCTTGGAGAGGCGATGCTGTTCCAGCGAGATGCGATCGATGGCGGCCTCGATGGCCGAGTTGATCAGCTCGACTACCAGCACCAGTAGCACGCTGGCGACCATCAGGGCGTGGCCGATGCCGCTGGACGGCAACGCCAGCGAGAGCGGTATCAGCACCAGGGCCAGCCAGGCTTCCTGGCGGAACGCGTCCTCGTGGCGATACGCGGCGCGCAGGCCATCGATCGAGTAGAACAGCGCATTCCAGACGCGGGCCAGGCCGGTCTTCCCCTTGAACGGGCTTTCGTCGTGTGTCATTTCGGCGGCGGTTCGGGTATCCATCGGCGCTATCGTGCCACAAGCGAGCGATAAAGGCCGGCCAACTGGCGCGCTCGCTCGGGCCCTGACCATTCGCCGGCATATTCTCGGGCTTCGGCGGCCAGTTGGGCGCGGCGCGGCGGATCGCCGAGCAGTTCGGCGAGTCCGGCACCGAACTGCTCGGGATCGTCCGGCGCGATGACCGCGCCGCGCTGGGGCGCCAGGATGTCGCGCGTTCCCATCTCGGCGAGCGCATACACGGGCAGGCCGGCGGCCATCGCTTCGAGCAGCACCAGTCCCTGGGTCTCGGTGCGCGAGGCGAAGGCGAAGACGTCGGCCGCCGCGTAGCAGTCCGGCAGTTCGCTGGCGCGGTCGAGATAGCCGACGAAGCGGACGAGGGACTGGAGCCCCGCGGTCTCGGCGCTGCGCTTCAGGGACGGCAGGGCCGGGCCTTCGCCGGCCACGACCAGGAGCGCGGCGGGCAGGCGCCGGTGCACGTGCTGCATGGCATCGAGCAGGAAGCCGATGTTCTTCTCGTGCGCGACGCGGCCGACGAACAGGGCGACCGGCCGATCCGCGGGAAGCCCGTGGCGGGCGCGGAAACTCGCGCCGTCGCCTCGCCGGAACTGCTCGACCGGAATGCCGGTGGACAGGATGTGCATCGGGACACGAACGCCGTAGTCCATCAGCGTCTCGCGCATGGCGTGCGAAGGGACGACCACCGCGTCGAGCTGGTTGCACTGTCCGCGCGCGATGCGCCTTGCCGTGGCGCGCAGCCAGGGTCGCGGCACCGCCGGCAGGTAGTGGTGGAAGTATTCCTCGAAATGGGTGTGGTAGGTGGCGACCACCGGGACGCGCATGTGCCGGGCTGCCCGCACGCCCGCGTAATGGGCGGAGAACGGCGTCTGGATGTGCACCACGTCGAACTTCCGCTCGGCGAGCCGTCGCGTGGTGCGCAGCAGGTGGCCCCACCGCATGAGCCGGTCTTCGGGATCCAGCGGCAACCGCCGCGACGGGACGCGATGGATGTCCGGCGCTTCATGCCGCTCGGGGTACTCCGGCGCCACCAGGGCGACGTCGACGCCATGCCCGCCGAGGTCGCGGCGGAAAGTCTCGATGGAGGTGGAAACGCCATTGATCCGCGGGAAATAGACGTCCGAGATCATGAGCACGCGCAGGTTGTCTTGGTTCATCCGGGTGAATGTGCAGGCCTAACGTTGCGCAGCCGTTACAGCGGTCGCCGGAAGGGCCAAGCGTCTGTTTGTCACATGGCTGTCACACGCCGTTGTTAAGGTCTTATCTGACCAACGTAAGATTCTTTCAACGGAGATAGATCGACGATGAGATCCCTCAAAGCACTTGCACTGCCGCTGCTCACGGCTGCTTTCATGTCCCAGACCGCCGCCGCCGCCGAAATCACCGGCGCCGGCGCCTCCTTCCCGGCTCCGATCTACGCCAAGTGGGCCGACGCCTACCACAAGGCCTCCGGCAACAAGGTCAACTACCAGTCGATCGGCTCCGGCGGCGGCATCAAGCAGATCAACGCCAAGACGGTCGATTTCGGCGCCTCCGACATGCCGCTCAAGCCGGAGGAACTCGACAAGAACGGGCTGATGCAGTTCCCGACGGTGATCGGCGGCGAAGTGCTGGCCATCAACCTGCCGGGCATCAAGTCCGGCGAATTGAAGCTGACGCCGGCCGTGCTGGCCGACATCTACCTCGGCAAGATCGTCAAGTGGGACGACAAGGCGATCGCCGCCCTGAACCCCAAGCTCAAGCTGCCCGACCAGGCGATCGCCGTGGTGCGTCGCGCCGACGGTTCGGGCACGACCTTCATCTTCACCAACTACCTGTCGAAGGTGAGCCCCGAGTGGAAGGAAAAGGTCGGCGAAGGCACGGCGGTGCAGTGGCCGGTCGGTCTCGGCGGCAAGGGCAACGAGGGCGTCTCCGCCTTCGTGCAGCGCCTGCCGGGCGCCATCGGCTACGTCGAGTACGCCTACGCCCTGGAGAACAAGATGCCGTACGCGCTGCTGCAGAACGCCGAGGGCAACTATCCGCTGCCGACCAGCGCCAGCTTCAAGGCCGCCGCTGCCTATGCCAACTGGACCAAGGCCGCGTTCTACGAGATCCTGACCAACGAACCGGGCAAGGATTCGTGGCCGATCGTCGGCGCCACCTTCATCCTGATGCACAAGACGCAGGACAAGCCGGCCCAGGCCGCCGAAGTGCTGAAGTTCTTCGACTGGAGCTACAAGCACGGCGACAAGATGGCGGAGGACCTGGTCTATGTGCCGCTGCCCGACAGCCTGAAAAAGCTGATCCACACCGCGTGGGGCGAGATCAAGGATACGTCCGGCAAGCCTGTTGCCGCGCCGAAGTAACTCCGGCTGTCATGCCCTGTGCGCCGCCTCCCCCGGAGGCGGCGTTCAGCTTCAGTTGAACTCCAATGAACGCCATATCCGAAGCGATGCCGGCCCAAAAGACAAAGAGCAGCAGCAAGCTGGGCGACGCGCTGTTCTTCAATGCGGCCCGCGCGGCGGCGGTGCTGACGCTGCTGCTGCTGGTCGCCATCATCGCCTCCCTGGTCCACGGCGCCTGGCCTTCGATCAAGCACTTCGGCTTCGGTTTCCTGCGCTCGGGCGACTGGAATCCGCCGATGGACAAGTTCGGCGCGCTGATCCCGGTCTACGGCACGCTGGCGACCTCGGCCGTGGCGTTGGTCATCGCCGTTCCCGTCAGCTTCGGCATCGCGCTGTTCCTGACCGAGCTGGCGCCGCCCTGGCTGCGGCGCCCGCTCGGCACGGCCATCGAGCTGCTGGCGGCGATCCCCTCGATCGTCTACGGCATGTGGGGCCTGCTGTATTTCTCGCCGCTGTTTGCCCAGTACGGACAGCCCGCGCTGGCGGCCACGCTGGGCAAGCTGCCGGTGATCGGCGTGCTGTTCCAGGGGGCCCCGCTCGGCATCGGTATCCTCGCCGCGGGCATCATCCTCGCCATCATGATCATTCCCTTCATCGCTGCCGTGATGCGCGACGTGTTCGCCGTCACGCCGGCCATGCTCAAGGAATCCGCCTACGGGGTCGGCAGCACCACCTGGGAGGTGGTCTGGAACGTCGTGCTGCCCTATACCAAGGTCGGCGTCATCGGCGGCATCATGCTCGGGCTGGGGCGCGCGCTCGGCGAAACCATGGCGGTGACCTTCCTCATCGGCAACATGAACTTCTTCAACGGCTTCTCGCTGTTCCTGCCCGGCAACAGCATCGCCTCGGCGCTCGCCAACGAGTTCGCCGAAGCCGAGTCCGAGCTTTACACGTCGTCGCTGATCGAACTGGGACTGATCCTGTTCGTGATCACCTTCATCGTGCTGGGCCTCTCCAAGATCCTGCTCCTGCGCCTGTCGCGCCAGGAGGGAACCAAGACCTAGGCCATCATGGACCTGAGAACGAAGCGCAAGCTGGTCAACAAGATCGCCCTGACCCTCTCCATGGTGGCGATGGCCTTCGGCCTGTTCTGGCTGGCCTGGATCCTGTTTACGACGCTGCAGCTCGGCGTCACCGGCCTTTCGTTCGACCTGTTCACCCGGATGACGCCGCCGCCGAACGCCGAGGAGCCCGGCGGCCTGCTCAACGCCATCGTCGGCAGCCTGATCCTGATCGGGCTCGCCACCGCGGTGGGAACGCCGATCGGCATCCTGGCCGGCATCTATCTCGCCGAATACGGCCAGCGCAGCTGGCTTGGCCGCATCACCCGCTTCATCAACGACATCCTGCTGTCGGCGCCCTCGATCGTCATCGGCCTGTTCGTCTATGCGGTGTACGTCGCACAGGTCGGCAACTTCTCGGCGTTGTCGGGCGTCTTCGCGCTGGCGCTCATCGTCATCCCGGTGGTGCTGGCGACCAGCGAGAACATGCTGCGGCTGGTGCCGGACAGCATGCGGGAAGCCGCCTTCGCGCTCGGCGCGCCGAAGCGCGTCGTGATCACCCAGGTGACCCTCAAGGCGTCGATGGCCGGGGTCATCACCGGGATCCTGCTGGCGGTGGCTCGCATCGCGGGCGAAACGGCGCCGCTGCTGTTCACGGCGCTGTCCAACCAGTTCTGGAGCCTCGACCTGAACAAGCCGATGGCGAGCCTGCCGGTGACCATCTTCAAGTTCGCGATGAGCCCGTTCAAGGACTGGCAGCAGATCGCCTGGGCGGGGGTGTTCCTGATCACGCTGGGAGTGCTCGGCCTCAACATCGCCGCGCGCCTGCTCTTCCGCCAGAAGCACAAGCTGTGACGCGACCGACCAACCATGAACGATACGAGCCAAGCAATGATGCTGAATGAAGTGGCCGCCGGCCTCGAGCCGCACATGGCCTTCAAGAACCTGGACTTCTATTACGGCAAGTTCCATGCGCTGAAGAACATCAACCTGGACATCTACAAGCGGAAGGTGACGGCCTTCATCGGTCCCTCCGGCTGCGGCAAGTCGACGCTGCTGCGCGTGATGAACCGCATGTACGACCTCTACCCCGAGCAGCGCGCCGCCGGCGAACTGCTGCTCGACGGCCAGAACATGCTGGACAAGAAGATCGACGTCAACACGCTGCGCGCCAAGGTCGGCATGGTGTTCCAGAAGCCGACGCCGTTCCCGATGTCGATCTACGAGAACGTCGCCTTCGGCGTGCGCCTGCACGAGCGGCTGTCGAAGTCCCGGATGGACGAGCGCGTCGAGTGGGCGCTGCGCAAGGCGGCGATCTGGGAGGAGACCAAGACCAAGCTCAGCCAGAGCGGCATGAGCCTGTCCGGCGGCCAGCAGCAGCGGCTGTGCATCGCGCGGGGCATCGCGGTGAAGCCGGAAGTGCTGCTGCTCGACGAGCCGACCTCGGCGCTCGACCCGATTTCCACCATGCGCATCGAGGAACTTATCGCCGAACTGAAGACCGAATTCACCATCGCGATCGTCACCCACAACATGCAGCAGGCGGCGCGCATTTCGGATTTCACGGCTTACATGTATCTTGGCGAGATGATCGAGTTCGGCGTGACCGACCAGATCTTCATCAAGCCGAAGAAGAAGCAGACCGAAGACTACATCACCGGGAGATTCGGATGAGCGGCAACGACCATTCCTATCGGCAGTTCGACGCCGAGCTCGAATCCCTGCGCGCCCGCGTCGTGCAGATGGGCGGGCTGGTGCAGAACCAGATCATGGCGGCGATCGACGCCTTCACGACGGGCAATATTGACCTCGCCGAAAAGGTCATTGCCGACGACCACCGGGTCAACGGGCTCGAAGTCAGCATCGACGAGGAGTGCGCCCAGATCATCGTGCGCCGCCAGCCGACGGCGAACGACCTGCGCATGGTGATGGCGGTGAGCAAGATCGTCACCGACCTCGAGCGCATCGGCGACGAGGCCGCCAAGATCGCGCGTATCGCCAAGATCGTGCTGCAGCGCGACCACCTGAGCACCCCGCGCATCGCCTACGTGCGTGAGATCGGCGACATCTCGCTGGCCATGCTGCGCGGCGTGCTCGATTCCTACGTCAGGCTCGATGCGGTGAAGGCGGCCGCCATCATCCGCGAGGATCAGCTGATCGACGAGAAATTCCGCGGCATCATGCGCCAGCTGATCACCTACATGCTGGAAGACCCGCGCACCATCACCTCGGCGTTCGATATCGTGTTCATCGCCAAGGCGATCGAGCGCATCGGAGACCATGCCAAGAACGTGGCCGAGAACGTGATCTACATCGTCAAGGGCAAGGACGTCCGCCACATCGCGCTCGACCAGCTGGATCACGCGATCCAGAGCGGCGGCTGAGACGAGCCGGGCCGCGGAACGGTTTGACCCGCTTTTTGCGGCAAGGCTATAATCCCCGGCTTTCCTAATCGGTTCCCGGGTCCATGACGACACGCCGAAAATTCGTTGCAGGCAACTGGAAGATGCACGGCAGCCTGGCTGCCAACCTGACCCTGCTGCATGCCGTCCGCAGCGGCGTCGAGAAGCTCTCGGCGCAGGTGGCGGTATGCGTGCCGTACCCGTACCTGGCGCAGGCGCAGGCGGTGCTCGCCGGCAGCAATGTGGGCTGGGGCGCGCAGGACGTATCCGAACACGCGCAGGGCGCCTACACCGGCGAAGTCAGCGCCGCGATGCTCAACGACTTCGCGTGCCGCTATGCGATCGTCGGCCACTCCGAGCGCCGCAGCTTCTACGGCGACACCGACGCCGTCGTGGCGGCCAAGACCGCGGCCGCGCTGGGCGCCGGCCTGACCCCTATCGTCTGCGTCGGCGAGACGCTGGCCGAGCGCGAGGCGAACATCACCGCGCAGGTGGTGACGCGCCAGCTCGACGCCGTCGTCGCGAGCATCGGTGCCGCCGGGCTGGCCAAGTGCGTGGTCGCCTACGAGCCGGTCTGGGCGATCGGCACCGGCAAGACGGCGACGCCGGCCCAGGCGCAGGAAGTGCACGCGCTGATCCGTGCCCGCGTCGCGCAGGCGGATGCCGGCGTGGCGGCGAAGCTGCAGATCCTCTACGGCGGCAGCGTCAAGCCGGGCAACGCCAAGGAACTCTTCTCGCAGACCGACATCGACGGCGGGCTGATCGGCGGCGCCGCGCTGGTGGCGGCCGATTTCATCGCGATCTGCGCGGCTGCATAGCGAACTCTCAAGGACAGACAATGGACTTCCTGTTTCCTCTCATCCTGTCGCTGCACATCCTGGTGGGCCTCGGCGTCATCGGCTTGGTGCTGATCCAGCACGGCAAGGGCGCCGACATGGGCGCCGCCTTCGGCAGCGGCGCCTCGGGCAGCCTGTTCGGCTCGTCGGGTTCGGCGAACTTCCTGTCGCGCACGACGGCGATCCTGGCGGCGGTGTTCTTCATGACCAGCCTCGGGCTGTCGTACATCGCCAGTTCCAAGCCGCGCGTCTCGGGCAGCGTGATCGACAACGCCGCCACGACCGCACCCGCGCCGCAGTCCGCGCCGGCCGAGGCGCCGCCCGCCGCGCCGGCCGATTCCAAGGCGAAGGACATTCCGAAATAAGTTTTGGAAAGTTTCCGTATCGGAAATTTCCGACGTGTCAAATAAGCGAAATCTAGGGGGTAATAAGGGTTTGGAAGCGGCGCATAAGTGGTATTATTCGCGCCGCCGTACTGCCGTAGGTAGCAGGGCCGACGTGGTGAAATTGGTAGACACGCTATCTTGAGGGGGTAGTGGCGAAAGCCGTGTGAGTTCGAGTCTCACCGTCGGCACCAAGTAATTCGGTAACAACAATAAAAAAAACAAACAGAGACAAAGGAGGGCGTGGCGCAAGCCACACAGAGGGACATGCTGCAAAACTACTTTCCTGTCCTCATCTTCGTGCTCGTCGGCCTGGCCTTCGGGCTCGTCCCGATTGTTCTCGGTTGGCTGATCGCTCCCAACCGTCCCGACAGCGAAAAGCTGTCTCCCTTCGAATGCGGCTTCGCTCCCTTCGAAGATGCGCGCATGAAGTTCGACGTGCGCTACTACCTGATCGCGATCATCTTCATCCTGTTCGACCTGGAGATCGCCTTCCTCTTCCCCTGGGCGACGATCTTCAAGGAAATCGTCGGCTCGCCGCAGGTCAAATTCTTCGGCTTCATCGAAATGATCGTGTTCCTCGCCATTCTCGTGGTGGGCTACATCTACGCCTGGGCCAAGGGCGCTCTCGACTGGGAATAAAGCACAGTGAGCATCGAAGGTGTACTGAACGAAGGCTTTGTCACGACCACGCTCGACAAAGTCATCAACTGGACGCGCACCGGCTCCATGTGGCCGATGACTTTCGGCCTGGCCTGCTGCGCGGTGGAGATGATCCACGCCGGCTGCTCGCGCTACGACCTTGACCGCTTCGGCATCGTGTTCCGCGCGAGTCCCCGCCAGTCCGACGTGATGATCGTCGCCGGCACGCTGTGCAACAAGATGGCGCCGGCGCTGCGCAAAGTTTATGACCAGATGGCCGAGCCGCGCTGGGTCGTCTCGATGGGTTCCTGCGCCAACGGCGGCGGCTATTACCACTACTCCTATTCGGTAGTGCGCGGCTGCGACCGCATCGTGCCGGTCGACATCTACGTGCCGGGCTGCCCGCCGACTGCCGAAGCGCTGCTGTACGGCCTCATCCAGCTGCAGAACAAGATCAAGCGCACCTACACCATCGCCCGCTGACCCGGAACCGACGCGAACATGAGCACCAAGCTGGAAAATCTTTGCCAAAAACTGAAGGACGTGCTCGGCGACCGCATCTCCGAGCCGGTGCTGCGCCTCGGCGAAGTCACCGTCGATTGCGACGGCGACAAGCTGCTGGAGGTCGCTCGCACGCTGCGCGATCACCCGGACCTGCGCTTCGAGCAGTTGATCGATCTCTCCGGCATCGATTACTCCCAATTCACCGGCTGGACCGGCAAGCGTTTCGCCGCAGTCTGCCACCTGCTTTCCCAGACGCACAACTGGCGCCTGCGCGTGCGCGGGTTCGCCGCGGACGCCGAGTATCCGGTGTTGCCGACGCTGACCGGCATCTGGAACGGCGCCAACTGGTACGAGCGCGAGGCGTTCGACCTCTACGGCATCATGTTCGACGGTCATCCGGACCTGCGCCGCATTCTCACCGACTACGGCTTCGTCGGCCACCCGTTCCGCAAGGACTTCCCGACCTTCGGCTATGTCGAGATGCGCTACGACCCCGAACAGCAGCGCGTGGTCTACCAGCCGGTGACCATCGAGCCGCGCGAGGTGACGCCGCGCATCGTGCGCGAGGAGAAATACGGCCGTGGCTGAAATCAAGAACTACAGCATCAACTTCGGACCCCAGCACCCGGCGGCCCACGGCGTGCTGCGCCTGGTGCTCGAACTCGACGGCGAGGTCGTCGAGCGTGCCGACCCGCACATCGGCCTGCTGCACCGCGCCACCGAGAAGCTGATCGAGACGCGCACCTGGCTGCAGTCGGTGCCCTACATGGACCGGCTCGACTACGTTTCGATGATGTGCAACGAGCACGCCTACTGCATGGCGGTGGAGCGGCTGCTCGGCGTCGAAGTGCCGCTCCGCGCCCAGTACATCCGCGTCTTCATGGACGAGGTCACCCGGATCCTCAACCACCTGCTGAACATCGGCACCCACGCGCTCGACATCGGCGCGATGACCATGGTGCTCTACACGTTCCGCGAGCGCGAGGACCTGTTCGACGTCTACGAGGCGATCTCCGGC
>DASVZD010000218.1:0-6635 GCA_036391815.1 Rhodocyclaceae bacterium | reverse complement strand
GAAATCGAGGTTGATGCAGTTCTGGTTCAGGTAATTGGCGGCTTCCGTCAGCTCCGAAGCCGTGTAGCTGCGCTGGGTGAACAGGATGCGGTTCTGCACCTCGCCGTCCGCCGTGACGATGATCAGCAGTACGCGCTTGTCCGACAGGCTGACGAATTCGATCTGCCGGATGCGCGGCTGGGCGCGCCGCGGCACGACGACGACGCCGGCGAAATGCGTCAGCTGCGACAGCAGTTGCGAGGCATGGTTGAGCACGCGCAGCGGCTGGTCGGGCTGGATGGCTTCCTTGATCTCGGAAATGTCCTGCTGGGCGAGCGGCTTGACGGTCAGCAGGGTATCGACGAACAGCCGGTAGCCGCGTGCCGTCGGAATGCGGCCGGCGGAGGTGTGGGGACTGGCGATGAAGCCCGCGTCCTCCAGGTCCGACATGACGTTGCGGATGGTGGCCGGGGAGAGATCCAGCCCCGAATGACGCGAGAGCGTGCGCGACCCGATCGGCTGGCCCTCGGCGATGTAGTGTTCGATCAGCGTCTTGAGCAGGGTTTGGGCGCGCTTGTCTAGCATGCGGCAATTGTAGCCAAGATCATGATGGCAATCGCCATAGGCCGTAGGCCTTTATGGTTTAATCCCGCACCATGAAAGGCATGCAGATCCGCACCGCCGCGCTGATCGGCAAGTACCGCAGTCCCGAGGTGGCAGAGTCCCTGCGGGCGCTGTCGGCGTTCTTGCGCGGGCGCGGCCTCCACGTGCTGATCGAGGAGGGCACGGCCGCCTCGGTCGGTCCGGACGGCTTCGACGGCTACGAAGTGGCCAGTTACGAGGCGATCGGCGAATCGGCCGACGTGGCCATCGTGCTGGGCGGCGACGGCACCATGCTCCATTCGGCGCGGCGACTGGCCGAAAGCGAAGTGCCCCTGGTCGGCGTGAACCAGGGCCGCCTCGGCTTCATGACGGACATCTCGCTGGACGAGATGCTGCCCTGCATGGAGGAACTGCTGGCCGGGCGCTTCAAGGCCGAGCAGCGCATCCTGCTGGAGGCCGAGGTGCTGCGCGAGGGCGAGCGGGTGTTCCAGACCCTCGCGCTCAACGACGTCGTGCTCAACAAGGGCGAGACCGGCCGCATGATCGAGATGACGGTCCAGGTCGACGGCGAATTCCTCTACGTGCTGCGCGCCGACGGCATGATCGTCGCCACGCCGACCGGCTCGACGGCATATGCGCTGTCGGCCAACGGGCCGATCCTGCAGCCGACCATCTCGGGCATCGCCGTGGTACCGCTGTGCCCGCATGCGCTGTCCTATCGTCCGATCACCATCAGCGACGAAAGCCACGTCGAGCTGACGCTCGTCGATCCCTACGACGGCCGCGTGCATTTCGACGGCCAGGCGCGCTTCGATGCGCGCGCGGGCGATTCCGTCCGCATCTCGCGCTCGCGGCATTCGGTCACGCTGCTGCATCCGCCCGGCTACAGCTATTTCGCCATGCTGCGCGAGAAGCTGCACTGGAGCGCGGTGCCCAAGCACGCCTGACCCCGCAGCCATGCTTCGGCGCCTGTTCATCAGCGATTACGTCATCGTCGACCGGCTCGAACTCGACTTCGCCGGCGGCTTCGGTGCGCTGACGGGCGAGACCGGCGCCGGCAAGTCGATCCTCGTCGATGCGCTGTCGCTGGTGCTCGGCGAGCGCGCCGAGGCGTCGGTGGTGCGCGTGGGACGCGAGCGCGCCGAGATTGCGGCGGAGTTCGACGTTCCGCCCAAGGGCGCGTTGCTGGCCTGGCTGCGCGCCAACGATTTCGAGACCGAAGACACGCTGCTGGTGCGGCGCATCGTCGACGCCGGCGGACGCTCGCGCGCCTACCTCAACGGCATGCCGGCGACGGCCGGCCAGCTGCGCGAGGCGGCCGGCTTCCTCGCCGACATCCACGGCCAGCATGCGCACCTGTCGCTGCTCAAGGCCGAGGCGCAGCGGCAATTGCTCGATGCCCGGGCCGGCCAGGCGGAGGCCGCCAAGACGCTGGCCGGACGCTTCCACGAGTGGCGCCAGTTGCGCCTGGCGCGGGAGTCCGCCTCGCGCGACGCCGCCGCCACGCAGCGCGAGCGCGAGATGACCGAATTCCAGGTGCGCGAACTGGAGGCCCTGGAGTTCGATGCCGGACGCTGGGCCGAGGAGAACGCTGAGCACCGGCGGCTCGGCCACGCGGTCGGCCTGATCGAAGGCGTCGAGGCGGCGCTGGCGGAACTCGACGAGTCCGACGCCGCCGCCGGCGCCTTGCTCGACCAGGCGGCGGGCCGGCTGTCGCACCTGGTCGACCATGACGAAGCCTTGAAGGACCCGCTGGAGCTGCTGGAAGGCGCGCGCATCCAGCTCTCCGAAGCCGTGCACGCCCTGGCGCGCTACCGCGAGAAGCTGGAGGTCGACCCCGGGCGGCTGGGCGAGCTGGAGGCGCGCATCGAGGCCGTCATGGCCGCGGCGCGCAAGCATCGCGTCGCGCCCGAGGAGCTCGGCGAGCAGCTCGCAAGGCTGCGCGAGCGGCTGGAAGAGCTGCGGCTCAGCGCCGACCCCGAGGCGCTGGCGCAGCGCGAGGCGGAAGCCTATGAAGGCTATCGTTCGCTGGCCCAGAAGCTGGGGGCGGCGCGGCGCAAGGCGGCGGCGGAGCTGTCGAAGGCCGTCACTGCTTCGATGCAGCAGCTGGCGATGGCGGGCGGACGCTTCGAGATCGCCTTCGAGCCGCTGGCCGAGCCGGCCGCCTACGGGCTGGAAAGCATCGAGTTCACGGTCGCCGCCAACGCCGGGCAGCCGCTGCGTCCGCTGGCGAAGGTGGCCTCGGGGGGCGAGCTGTCGCGCATCGGCCTGGCGATCCAGGTCATCGCCAGCAGTTCCGGTACGGCGCCGACGCTGATCTTCGACGAGGTCGACGTCGGCATCGGCGGCGGCGTGGCGGAGATCGTCGGCCGGCTGCTCAAGGAACTGGGGCAATCGCGGCAGGTGCTGTGCGTGACCCACCTGCCGCAGGTGGCGTCCCAGGCCGACTGGCAATGGTCGATCGCCAAGGAAACCCTGGACGGCTCCACGCTGTCGCGCGTGACGCCGCTCGAGGGGGCCGCCCGCGTCGACGAGATCGCCCGCATGCTCGGCGGGATCCGCATCACCGACACCACGCGCCGCCATGCGCGGGAGATGCTCGGCCTGCCGGCCTAGGCGCCCGGCTTCTTGTTCGGGCAATCGTCCTTCAGGCAGTCGACGTACAGGTACAGCGCGTGGTCGGCCACGGCGAAGCCGCGCTCGGCGGCGACCCGCGCCTGGCGCCGCTCGATCTCGGCATCGTAGAACTCGACCACCTTGCCGCACTGCAGGCATACCAGGTGGTCGTGATGCTTGCCCTCGTTGAGCTCGAAGACCGCCTTGCCGCTCTCGAAATGGTGGCGCGTCAGCAGGCCTGCCTGCTCGAACTGCGTCAGCACCCGGTAGACCGTCGCCAGCCCGATGTCCTTGCGCTGCGCCACCAGCAGGTTATGGACGTCCTCCGCCGACAGGTGGCGGATGCCCGATTGCGCCTGCGCGTTCTGGAAAAGTTCGAGGATCTTCAGGCGCGGCAGCGTCGCCTTGAGACCCATGCTCTTCAGTTCTTGAGGGTTGGACATGGCTGGCGGAGAAGGTCGATGGCCTTATGATATAGTCTTCGCGCCCATTTGAGAGCGGTGCGATCCCCCGCAAATCCGAACCCTGAAGATATGAAGAAGCGCGTCAGTCTCCTTGCTCTTCCCCTGCTTGCCGCATGCTCGAGCATGCCGGATACGGAGGGGATCGGATCGGGCATTTCCAAGGCGCTGGACATCTCGCCCTGGCTCCATCCCTACCGCATCGACGTGCGCCAGGGCAACCTGGTGACGCAGGACATGGTCGCGCAGCTCAAGCCGGGCCTGACCAAGGACCAGGTGCGCTACGTCCTCGGCACCCCGATGCTCACCGACCTCTTCCACGCGGATCGCTGGGACTACGTCTATCGCCTGCAGAAGGGCGACGGCGAGGTCCAGCAGCGCCGCCTGGCGGTGTTCTTCCAGGACGGCAAGCTGGTCCGTCTCGGCGGTGACGTCGTCGGCGATGCCAGCATCGGGTCCGGGGCGGCGCCGAAGCCGCCGACGCGCGTCATCGAGATCAAGGCGCCGGACGCCAAGGCCGAGGGCGCGACCGAAGCCAAGCCCGCCGACGCCAAGCCCGCCGAGGCCAAGTCCGAAGAACCGCAGGCGGCCGCGTCGGCGCCCGCCGCCACCCAATAGAGTTTCCGCATGAAGAAGATACGCTTTGCCATCGCCGGCAGCGGCGGCCGCATGGGACGCACGCTCATCGAAGCCGTTCTGGCCGCGCCGGATGCCGAACTCGCGGCGGCGCTCGAAGTGCCGGGCAGCCCCATGCTCGGCAAGGACGCCGGCGAACTGGTCGGCGCGCCCTGCGGCGTTGCCGTCAGCGACGACGTCGACGGCGCGCTCGCCAAGGCGGATTGCCTGATCGATTTCACCCGTCCCGAGGGGACTCTCAATCACCTGGCTTCCTGCCGCAAGCACGGCGTGCACGCCGTCATCGGCACGACCGGCTTCAGCACCGAGCAGAAGCTGCAGATCCAGGACTTCGCGCGCGACATTCCCATCGTGTTCGCCCCCAATATGGCGGTCGGCGTAAACGCCGTGTTCAAGCTGCTCGACGTGGCGGCGCGCATCCTCAACGAAGGCTACGACGTGGAAGTCATCGAGGCGCACCACCGCCACAAGGTCGACGCACCGTCGGGCACCGCCCTGCGCATGGGCGAGGTGGTGGCGGCCGCGCTGGGCCGCAATCTGGCCAAATGCGCGGTCTATGGCCGGGAAGGACACACCGGAGAGCGGCCGGCGACCCAGATCGGTTTCAGCACGGTGCGCGGCGGCGACATCGTCGGCGACCACACCGTGCTGTTCGCCGGAACGGGCGAGCGCATCGAGATCACCCACAAATCCGCCAGCCGGATGCCCTATGCGCAAGGTTCCTTGCGTGCCGCCCGCTTCATGCAGGGGCGCACCCGGGGCCTTTTCGATATGCAGGACGTCCTGGGGCTGCGCTGATCGGGTATAATCGCGCGGTTTGCCCGTAGCCGCGCGATTTTCCGTCAGGAGCCCCAGATGTCCCAGTTTCCGCCCGCCATTCTTGCCTTAGCCGACGGGACGATCTTTCGGGGCAAGGGCATCGGGGCGACGGGCAGTTCGGTGGGCGAGGTGGTGTTCAACACCGCCATGACCGGCTACCAGGAGATCCTCACCGATCCCTCCTACTGCCGGCAGATCGTCACCCTCACGTATCCGCACATCGGCAACACCGGCGTCAATCGCGAGGATTGCGAATCGACCAAGGTCTTCGCCGCCGGCCTGGTGATCCGCGACCTGCCGCTGGTGGCCTCCAATTTCCGCTCGGAACAGACGCTTTCCGATTACCTGAAGGCCGAGAACGTCGTCGGCATCGCCGACATCGACACCCGCAAGCTGACGCGCATCCTGCGCGAGAAGGGCGCCCAGGCCGGTTGCCTGGTCGCCGGAGACAAGGTCGACGCCGAGGCGGCCGTCGCCCAGGCGCGCGGCTTTCCCGGTCTCGCGGGGATGGATCTGGCAAAGGTGGTGTCGGTCGACCGCAGCTACGAATGGCGCGAGGGCGAGTGGCGCCTCGGCCAGGGCTACCTGGCGGAAAGAAGCCCGAAGTTCAAGGTCGTCGCCTACGATTTCGGCGTCAAGCGCAACATCCTGCGCATGCTCGCCGAGCGCGGCTGCCACCTGACGGTGGTGCCGGCGCAGACGCCCGCCAGGGAAGTGCTGGCGATGAATCCCGACGGCGTCTTCCTCTCCAACGGCCCCGGCGACCCGGAGCCCTGCGACTACGCGATCGCCGCCATCCGCGAATTCCTCGACAGGAAGCTCCCGACCTTCGGCATCTGCCTGGGCCACCAGTTGATGGGCCTGGCGGGCGGCGGCAAGACGCTGAAGATGAAATTCGGCCACCATGGCGCCAACCACCCGGTCAAGGACCTGGAAACCGGCCAGGTGCTGATCACCAGCCAGAACCACGGCTTCGCCGTCGATCCCAAGACGCTGCCGGCGAACGTGCGGGTCACCCACGTGTCGCTGTTCGACAACAGCCTGCAGGGCATGGCCTGGACCGACCGTCCGGCCTTCTGCTTCCAGGGCCACCCCGAGGCGAGCCCCGGCCCGCACGACGTCAGTTACCTGTTCGACCGCTTCATCAAGTCGATGGAGCAGAAATAAGATGCCCAAGCGCACAGACATTCAATCGATCCTCATCATCGGCGCCGGCCCGATCGTCATCGGCCAGGCATGCGAGTTCGACTACTCGGGCGCGCAGGCATGCAAGGCGCTGCGCGACGAAGGCTACAAGGTCATCCTGGTCAACTCCAACCCGGCGACCATCATGACGGACCCCGGCACGGCCGACGTCACCTACATCGAGCCGATCACCTGGCAGGTCATCGAGAACATTATCGCCAAGGAGCGCCCCGACGCCGTGCTGCCGACCATGGGCGGCCAGACGGCGCTCAACTGCGCGCTTGATCTCGCCCGCCACGGCGTGCTCGACAAGTACGGCGTCGAGATGATCGGCGC
>DASVZD010000217.1:0-1985 GCA_036391815.1 Rhodocyclaceae bacterium | reverse complement strand
ATCGGTACGGCGGTCTCCTGCGCCATCTACGAGAGCCGTCCGAGCGCCTGCCGGGACTTCGCGCCGCTTTCGGCCGTCGGCCGGGGCGACGAGGCCTGCGACGACGCGCGCCGGCGCCACGGCCTGCCGCCGCTGTAGCGGAACCGCCGTCCGGCGGGCGTTTCAAAGCGTCATGGACGTCCGGGTGAACGCCGGCCGGGCGGTCGCTGCGGCCGCCACGCCCCAAACCAGCCAAAGCCTGCCGCCAAGCACCTTGCCCGGCGGACTCTCGGACTACGCCTTCTTCCTCGACATCGACGGCACCCTGATCCGCTTCGCCAAGCTGCCGGGGCGCGCGTACGTCGATCCCTGGCTGCTGGAGACGCTGCGCGTGCTGCACCAGGAGGCGGAGGGCGCCGTGGCGCTCGTCAGCGGCCGCACGCTGGAGAGCATCGACCGGCTGTTCGCGCCGCTGCGCTTCGCGGTAGCCGGGCAGCACGGCGCCGAGCGCCGCCGCCCCGACGGCTCGACCAAGCGCCATGCGCCGCCGTCCTCGCGCATCGACGCCGCCCGCCGCTGCGTGACCGCATGGGCGGCGGGCATCGAGGGCCTGCTGGTCGAGGACAAGGGGATCTGCGTCGCGGTGCACTACCGCCAGGCGCCCGAGCGGCAGGGCGAGGTACGCGAGGCGCTCGATCGCTGCCGCATCCGCGGCGGCGACGCCTACGACCTGCAGCCGGGCAAGATGGTGTTCGAGTTGCGGCCGGCGGGCGTCGACAAGGGCACGGCGATCCGCGAGTTCATGCTGGAAGCGCCGTTCGCCGGCCGCGTGCCGCTGTTCCTAGGCGACGATGCCACCGACGAGCACGGCTTCGCCGCCGCGATCACGCTGGGCGGGCATGC
Source organism: Rhodocyclaceae bacterium (assembly GCA_036391815.1). Classification (GTDB taxonomy): domain Bacteria; phylum Pseudomonadota; class Gammaproteobacteria; order Burkholderiales; family Rhodocyclaceae; genus Nitricoxidireducens. The sequence continues at coordinate 1,103 of DASVZD010000217.1, read as the reverse complement.
CGTCAAGGTCGGCGAGGGCGCCACGCTGGCCGATTGGCGCGTCGCCGACGTGGCGGCGCTGCGCGCCTGGCTGGCGGCGATTCTCGGCAGGACGACGCCCGATCTCGGCTGGAGCAGCGGCGAAGCGCAGCCGTAGCCGCGGTCCTTGCTTTTTGTCGATGCCTGTATGAATATACAGTCATCGACAGGAGCAGCCATGGCCGACAACCTCACCCCGCGCCAGCGGGAAATCCTCGATTTCATCCGCAGTACCCTCGAAGTGCTGGGCGCGCCGCCGACGCGCGCCGAGATCGCCGGCGCCTTCGGCTTCGCCTCCCACAACGCCGCCGAGGAGCACCTGAAGGCGCTGGCGAAGAAGGGCGCGATCGTGCTCGATCCCGGCTCGGCGCGCGGCATCCGGCTGGTCGAGCAGCTCGGGCTGCCGCTGATCGGCTCGGTGGCGGCGGGCAGTCCGCTGCTCGCCGTCGAGAACGAACGCGGCCGCCTGCAGATCGATCCGCGGCTGTTCACGCCGCGCGCCGACTACCTGCTGCAGGTGCGCGGCAACAGCATGACGGGCGCCGGCATCCTCGACGGCGACCTGCTCGCCGTGCACCGCACGACGGAGGCGCGCAGCGGCCAGATCGTCGTCGCCCGCATCGAGGACGAGGTCACCGTCAAGCGGCTGCGGCGCAAGGGCGCGCGCATTGAACTCGTCGCCGAGAATCCGGACTATCCGACTATCGTCGTCAACGGCGCGCTGGCCATCGAGGGATTGGCGGTGGGGCTGATCCGCAACGGGGCGGCGCTCTGAGAACGGTGAAGCGTCTCCATGAAACACAGCCGAATGCTTGCCGAAGCCCTGGCACGGCCCGATGTCTGGCTCGGCGACCGCTTGGCGGCCGCCTCCCTGCCGACGCTGCCGAGCGGCTTCGCGGCGCTCGACGCCGCCTTGCCCGGCGGCGGCTGGCCGCGCGGCGCATTGACTGAACTCCTCGTCGACGGCGTCGGCCTCGGCGAACTCGAACTGCTGATGCCGGCGCTGCGCGCCGCCGAGGCGGCTGAGGAGCCGGTGCTGCTGGTCGGCATTCCCCATCCGCTGCACGCGCCCGCCCTGGCGGCGG
>DASVZD010000216.1:0-1617 GCA_036391815.1 Rhodocyclaceae bacterium | reverse complement strand
AGCAGTTCCACGGCTTCACCGTCTGCGCGATCGCGATCACGGTGGTCTACGCGCTGATCATTCCGGCGCTCTGGCTGGTGCCGAAGCGTCTCACCGCCACCCCGGACGGCGTCATGCCCGCAGGCGGCGGCTTCGACGCAGAGGTCGACCGGCCGCCGGAACTTGCGATCTAAAGCGGGTTGAGATTGACTTGATCTGGCCGCCGTCACCCCGGCCGAAGCTGCGAAAGCAGCGAAGAGCCGGGGCCGGACGGGCCGGCTCCAAGACGAACCTCCAGCTTGACGGCGGCGCATCCGGCCCCGGCTCTGCGCTGCGCCGCGGCCGGGGTGACGGTTGAGGGAATGATCGATTCAGACCAATCACAACGCTCTAGCTGCCGCGCACGATCTCGATCAGGCGACGAAGATCGGCGAGCTGGTTCAGGCTGCGCGTCAGCTCCATCACCTCTGCGACACCCGCCTCGCCGAGCGCCGGCGTCGCCAGGTGGCGGAACTTGCGCTCCAGCTTGGCCTGCTGGGCCGCGAGATCGCGCAGCGGCTGGGAGACGTCGCCGGTTCGCGAAAGCATCCGGCCGTCCTTGGTCGTCACCGTCACCACGCAGCCGCGGCCGGTCTGGGTCGGGTCGATGGTCACGCGCTCGCGTAAGCCCACCAGGTCGGGCCGCCGCGCCGTGGCGTCGCTGAACAGCGCCTCCTGGAAAGTGTCCTCCCCGGCCAGCGCCAGCGCCGTGGTCATGCGCAGCGAGAACTTGCACTCCAGGCCCGTGTGCGGCGCCTGGATATTACACACGCCGAGGTGGCCGGCAGGGACCTTCACGCTGACGGACTCGATGGTTTCGGGCGACAGCCGTTCCTCCACGCGCAGCGCATTGGCGGCCTCGATCGAGTCGTGGGTCAGGTAGCAGGCCGCGTGGTACTTGAAGAGCGCGTCGACGACCCAGGGCGTCTCGCGCGGCGCTAGCGCCGCGTCGGGGTCTGCGGTGGTCGACTGGGTGGCCGTGAAGCCCTGGGCCGAGGCGAGGATGTCGGCATCGCCGGTGAACCCGCGCGCCGCGAGCCGCGCCGCGAGCAACCCGTTCTGCGCCGCCTTGCCCGGGTGCAGCGGCTTGGCCATCGTGCCGAACGCGCTCTTCAGCCCTGCCGCCTGCGTGCCGGCCAGGCCCAGCGCATGCAGCAGCGCCTCGCCTTCGACGCGCAGCAGCCGGCAAGCCGCCACCGCCGCGCCGAAGGTCCCGGCCGTGGCGGTGGTGTGCCAGCCCTTGGCGTAGTGCGACGGACCAAGCAGGCGCGCGACGCGGCACTCGGCCTCGACGCCGGCGATGAAGGCGGCGAGCGCGTCGGCGCCGCTCGCGCCGCGCTGCTCGGCGAGCGCAAACACCACCGGCGCCACCGGCACGGTCGGATGGCCCATCGGCATGATCACGTCGTCGAAGTCGAGCGCATGGCCCATGGCGCCGTTGATCAGCACCGCATCATCGAGACGCGCGTGGCGGCCGTGGCCGAGGATGGAGACGCCGAACGGATCGTCGTCTGGGGCGAGCTCGTCCAGCAGGATGCGCACCAGCGGCTCGCCACGCGCCGCCAGCGCCACGCCCAGCCAGTCGAGCAGGCACTGCTT
>DASVZD010000215.1:0-4436 GCA_036391815.1 Rhodocyclaceae bacterium | reverse complement strand
CATGCTAGACAAGCGCGCCCAAACCCTGCTCAAGACGCTGATCGAACACTACATCGCCGAGGGCCAGCCGATCGGGTCGCGCACGCTTTCCCGCCATTCGGGACTCGATCTGTCGCCGGCCACCATCCGCAACGTCATGTCGGACCTCGAAGAGGCCGGCTTCATCGCCAGTCCGCACACCTCCGCCGGCCGCATTCCGACCCCGCGCGGCTACCGCCTGTTCGTCGACACCCTGCTGACCGTCAAGCCGCTCGGCCATCAGGACCTCTCCGACATCAAGGAGGCGATCCAGCCCGACCAGCCGCTGCGCGTGCTCAACCACGCCTCGCAGCTGCTGTCGCAGCTTACCCATTTCGCAGGCGTCGTCATCGCGCCGCGCCGGGCACAGCCGCGCATCCGGCAGATCGAGTTCGTCAGCCTCTCGGAAAAGCGCGTGCTGCTGATCATCGTCACCTCGGACGGCGAGGTGCAGAACCGCATCCTGTTCACCCAGCGCGCCTACAGTCCGTCGGAACTGGTCGAAGCCGCCAACTACCTGAACCAGAACTGCGTCGGCCTCGATTTCGAGCAAATCCGCCTGCGCGTGCAGGCCGAGCTGCGCCAGCTCTCCACCGACATGTCCGAACTGATGAATGCGGCCGTCGAGGTCGGCAGCCAGGCGGCCAGCGAGGCCGTCGCCCAGACCCTGGTGAGCGGCGAGAAGAACCTGCTCGACGTCGACGACCTGGCGTCCAACATGGCGCGGCTGCGCCAGCTGTTCGCGCTGTTCGAGCAGCGCACCTCGCTCTCGCAGCTGCTCGAGCTGTCCAACCGCGCCGACGGGGTGCAGGTGTTCATCGGCGGCGAGTCCGGCATCGCACCGCTCGACGAGTGCAGCGTGGTCGCCGCCCCCTATGAGGTCGACGGCCAGCTGGTGGGCACCATCGGCGTCGTCGGCCCGACCCGCATGGCGTACGAACGCGTCATCCCCCTGGTCGACATCACCGCGAAGCTGCTGACGAGCGCGCTCAGTGCCCCATGAGCAGCCGGACCGCCATCCTGCTCGCCAACCTCGGCACGCCGTCCGCCCCCACCGCTCCCGCCCTCCGCCGGTACCTGGCCGAGTTCCTCGGCGACCGCCGCGTCGTCGATCTGCCGCGCCTGCTGTGGTGGCCGATCCTGCACGGCATCATCCTGACCACCCGACCGGCGAAGTCGGCCGAGAAGTACGCCCGGATATGGACGCCGGACGGATCGCCGCTCAAGCTGCACACGGAACGGCAGGCGAAGCTGCTGCGCGGCCTGCTCGACGAAAGCGGCGACAAGCGCACGCTGGTCGACTGGGCGATGCGCTATGGCCAGCCGTCGATCGCCAGCGTCCTCGACCGCCTGGCCGGCCAGGCGGTCAGCCGGATCGTCATCGTCCCGCTCTACCCGCAGTATGCCGGCAGCACGACGGCGAGCGTCTACGACGCGGTGTCCGCGTGGCGCGACGCGCATCCCAAGCCGCCGCCGCTGGTCACCCTCCGCAGCTACGGCGACCACCCCGCCTATATCGCGGCGCTGGCAGCCAGCGTGCGCGAGCACTGGCAGGCGAACGGGCGTCCCGACCAGCTGGTCATGAGTTTCCACGGCATCCCGCAGCGCGCGGTGCAAAAGGGGGACCCCTACGCCGACCAGTGCCGGCGCACCGCCGAACTGCTGGCCGAGGCGCTCGGGCTCGATGCTTCCGCCTGGCAGATGACCTTCCAGTCGCGCTTCGGCCGCGCCGAATGGCTGCAGCCCTACACCCAGCCGACGCTCGAATCGCTCGCCCGCGAGGGTGTGGCGCGTGTCGATGTCATGTGCCCCGGCTTCGTCGGCGACTGCCTGGAGACGCTGGAGGAAATCGGCATGGAATGCCGGGACGCCTTCCTCGCCGCCGGCGGACGCGAGTACCGCTACATTCCCTGCCTCAACGAGCGCCCCGACTGGATCGCGGCGCTGGCCGCCATCGTTCGCGAACAGGCTTGAATTTCGGCTCCGGCGGACAGATATCGGCAGGAACCGATATCCGGAGTCTGCCATGAGCGAAGCGCTGATCGTCGTCTGCCCCCATTGCCACTCGCCCAACCGGGTCCCGCCCGAGCGCCTGGGAGAGGGCGGCAGCTGCGGCAAGTGCAAGCAGCAGCTGTTTGCGGGCGCACCGCTGGAGCTCGACGCCGCATCCTTCGACCGGCACGTCGGCCGCTCGGACCTGCCCGTGATCGTGGACTTCTGGGCGCCCTGGTGCGGTCCCTGCCGTTCGATGGCGCCCGCCTTCGCGCAGGCCGCGAGCCAACTCGAACCCTCGTACCGCCTGGCCAAGGTGAACACCGAGGAAGCCGGCGAGCTGGCAGCCCGCTACGGCATCCGCAGCATTCCGACCCTGGTGGCCTTCCGCGGCGGACGCGAAGTGGCGCGGCAATCCGGGGCGATGGACGCCGCCTCGCTCGTCCGCTGGATCAGAAATTCGGTGAGATAACAGCGCCAGCGCGTTGTTTTTCCATAAATACCAGCCGCATCTACATATCTCTTTGACAACAAGCACTTAAGTCACGACCGACAACGCCGATAAATGTCAGGACAGCGTCAGCAAGGCGCGGACAACTTATCGGGGGCGGTCATGAAAATCACCAGCACAGCGATGTCGATGCAAAGCGGGCATTTTTCGATGCTCCGCACCCAGGAAAGCGAAAGCCTCACCGCGTGGGTAGGCGCGCGTCCCGGTTCCACCGCAACGCAGGCCGCGCCCGCTGCGAGCGCGGCGCCCCCGCCGGTTCCGCCCCGCAGGACGAGTGTCGTGGACGGCATGCTGGCCCACCTGGCGGTGGATACCAGCGCAGAAGACTGGCGCATCCTGCTCATCAAGGCTTTCGTCGAATGGCTGACCGGGAAGCCGGTCGACGTGTTCGACCCCGCAAAGCTGGCGAACAACGGGGCAGCATCGACGCCGTGCCCCGCGCCCGCGGCATCCCCGTCCGCCGCGCCCGCGACTCCGCCCAGCGCCGGCTTCGGCATCGACTACCAGTACCACGCCAGCCGCGAGGAAGTCGAGCAGACGGCGTTTGCCGCCCAGGGCAACGTCACCACCGCGGACGGCCGCGAAATCGACTTCTCGCTCGACCTCGGCATGGCGCGCAGCTACAGCGAACAGACCGATGTCCGCTTCCAGGCCGGCGATGCCGTGAGGCACGATCCGCTGGTCATCAACACCGGCTCCTCGCCGGCCCAGCTTTCGACGGAACGCATGAGCTTCGACCTGAACAACGACGGCAGCGCCGAGCAGGTGCCGCTGCTGGCCGGAAGCGCCTACCTGGCGCTGGACCTCAACGGCAACGGCAAGATCGACTCCGGCGCCGAACTGTTCGGTCCGGCCACGGGCTCGGGCTTCGGCGAACTGGCAAAATACGACGCCGACCGCAACGGCTGGATCGACGAGAACGATCCGGTCTTCCAGCAGCTTCGCGCCTGGACGCCGAGCGCCACGGGCGAGGGAAGCCTGGCCACGCTGAAGGACCGGAACGTCGGCGCCCTCTTCCTCGGCCACCAGGCCACGCCGTTCGAACTGCGCGGCCCGGGAAACGAGGATCTGGGTGCCGTGCGCAGCACCGGCGTCTACCTCACGGAATCAGGCGAAGCGGGAAGTCTCCAGCAAATCGACCTGACCGCCTGATTCCCACTTTGGTTAGGCCGCTCTAACGTAGGATTATTCCGCTTTTCCCGCCATAGCTCCGGGTGGATTGGGATAAACTCGCCGTGCTTTATCCTTACCGGAGCTTTTTTTATGCTGCGCTTCGCCGATATGAAGATCTGGGTCCGGCTCACGGCCGCGATCTGGATTGTCCTGATCATCGCGTGGGTCGGCGTGATCTTTTGGGAAAGCTCCGAGAATCGCCAGATGGCGATCGAACAGGCCCGTTCCTTCGCCGGCTCGATGCACGAGACGACGCTGGCCGGCCTCACCGGCATGATGATCACCGGCACGGTGGGGCAGCGCGAGGTCTTCCTCGACCAGATCAAGCAGCTTTCCATCGTGCGCGAACTCAAGGTCATCCGCGGCGAGGCGGTCATCAAGGTGTTCGGCCCCGGCAATGCCGCCGAGACCAAGGCCGACGCGATCGAGCAGCAGGTGCTCAAGACCGGCCAGGAATACAGCGAAATCCAGTCCGATGACAAGGGCGAATACCTGCGCGTGGTGCGTCCCGCGCTGGCCAGCACCAACTACCTGGGCAAGAACTGCATCATGTGCCACCAGGTGCCGGAGAAGACGGTGCTGGGCATCGTCAGCATGAAGATCTCGCTGGACGATGTCGAAAGCGCCCTGTCGGCCTAGCGCATCAAGTCCCTGTTTGCCGCCCTCATGGTCAGCGTGTTCATGCTCGGCATCATCTGGTTCTTCGTCCGCAACGTCGTGACGGTACCGCTCGAGCATATGG